>NZ_CEZFMW010000003.1:0-69049 GCF_982993085.1 Thalassobacter sp.
ACACGCAATTCGGAAAAGGGTGCCACCTGCACCTCATCGACGGTTCGGCCTTCATATTCCGCGCCTTTCATGCGCTGCCACCTCTGACGCGCAAATCCGATGGCCTGCCGGTCGGCGCGGTCAGCGGGTTTTGCAACATGCTTCAACGCTATGTTGAGGGCAATTCCGGCCCAGACGCTGCCACCCATGTCGCCGTGATCTTTGACAAAGGCAGCCATACGTTCCGCAATGACCTGTATGACCAATACAAAGCCAACCGCGACGCGATGCCCGAGGATTTGCGCCCCCAAATCCCGCTGACCCGCGAGGCAACACGGGCCTTTAACATCGCCTGTGAAGAGATCGAGGGTTTTGAGGCGGATGACATCATCGCCACGCTTGCCTGTCAGGCGCGCGATGCCGGTGGACGGGTGACAATTGTGTCCTCCGACAAGGACCTGATGCAGCTTGTCGGCGGCGGGGTCGAAATGATGGACCCCATGAAAAATAAACGCATCGACAGCGACGGTGTGGTTGAAAAGTTTGGTGTGGGGCCAGAGCGTGTTGTAGACGTTCAGGCCCTTGCGGGCGACAGCGTCGATAACGTGCCTGGCGCGCCAGGTATCGGCATCAAAACGGCGGCCTTGTTGATCAACGAATTCGGCACCCTAGAGGACCTGTTGGACCGCGCCGAAGAGATCAAACAACCCAAGCGCCGCCAGACGTTGATTGAGCATCGCGCCCAGATTGAACTGTCCAAACGGTTGGTAGCACTCGACGAAAACATGGACCTGCCGTTCACGTTGGAATCGCTCGAAATCCGCGACGCCGTGGCGGAGGATTTGTTGGAATTCCTAAATCAGATGGAATTCCGCACGCTGACCAAGCGCATCGCCGACCGTATGGGCGTAGAGCCCCCCGCCGCCCCCGAAATCACGGCCCCCGACGCGCCAGAGACCCCAGAAGCCCCCGCAATGGGCACTGGGACATACACCTGCATCCGCGACACCCAAACGCTGGCCAAATGGATCGCGCAAGCGCATGCCCGCGGCTATGTCGCCGTAGACACGGAAACCACCGGGCTGAACGAAATGACCGCTGATTTGGTGGGTGTCAGCCTGTGCATCGAAGCGGGCGAAGCCGCCTATGTGCCGTTGACCCACAAGGGCGCTGCGGCGGATGATCTGTTCGGAAATGATGCCCTAGCGGAGGGGCAAATCCCGTTGGACGACGCACTAGCCCTGTTGCGGCCTTTGCTACAGGACGCCTCTGTCCTGAAGATTCTACAAAACGCCAAGTACGACATGAAGATCTTTGCCAAGTACGGGATCACTTTGGCGCCAATCGACGACACAATGCTGTTGTCCTACGCTCAGCATGCGGGCCTGCACACGCACGGCATGGACAAGCTGGCGGATCAATACCTCAACCACACACCAATCCCAATTAAGTCACTGCTCGGTAGCGGAAAATCCATGATCACCTTTGATCGTGTGCCGATCGAAGATGCCGTGCCCTATGCTGCCGAAGACGCCGATGTGACGCTGCGCCTATGGCAAATCCTAAAACCGCGCCTGTCGACTGCACAGGTCACCCGGGTTTATGAAAAGCTCGAACGCCCCCTTGTTCCCGTGCTCGCTCAGATGGAGCGGACGGGCATCAAGGTCGACCGCGATACGCTGAGCCGCATGTCCAACGCATTCGCCCAGAAAATGGCGGGGCTAGAGGCCGAAATTCATGAATTGGCGGGACAAAGCTTTAACGTCGGTTCGCCTGCCCAGCTTGGCGAAATTCTGTTCGACAAGATGGGGCTTGAGGGCGGCAAAAAAAGCGCCAAGACCGGCAAGTATTCCACCGGCGCGGATGTCCTTGAAGACCTTGCGACCGAACATGACCTGCCTGCCCGCGTTCTTGATTGGCGGCAATTGTCCAAGCTGAAATCGACCTACACCGATGCGCTTCAGGACCACATTAACCCCGACACCGGGCGTGTTCACACGTCGTATTCTATTGCGGGCGCGAGCACGGGGCGCTTGGCGTCGACCGATCCTAACCTTCAGAATATTCCCATCCGGTCCGAGGAAGGTCGCCGCATCCGCGAAGCGTTCGTCGCGGACGAAGGCAAAGTTCTGGTCGCGCTCGATTATTCTCAGATCGAGTTGCGGATTTTGGCCCATGTCGCGGGGATTGATGCCCTGAAACAAGCGTTCAAAGATGGTCAGGACATCCACGCGATCACCGCGTCGCAGATGTTTGGCGTGCCTCTCGATGAGATGACCTCAGACGTCCGCCGCCAAGCCAAAGCAATTAACTTTGGTGTGATTTACGGCATCTCTGGCTTTGGCCTTGCGCGCAATCTGCGCATTCCGCGCGCCGAGGCGCAGGCCTTTATCGACACCTACTTTGAACGTTTTCCCGGCATCCGCACCTACATGGACGATACCGTCAAATTCGCCAAGGAACACGAACGGGTCGAAACCCTATTTGGCCGCAAAATTCACACGCCTGAAATCAACGCCAAAGGCCCCACCGCAGGGTTTGCAAAGCGCGCCGCGATCAATGCCCCGATCCAAGGGACAGCGGCGGACATCATCCGTCGCGCCATGATCCGCATGCCCGCCGCCATCGCGGATCTGCCCGCCAAGATGCTTTTGCAGGTGCACGATGAACTGCTGTTTGAGGTCGATGAGGACGCCGTGGATGCACTGACCGCCGTGGCCCGCGACGTTATGGAAGGCGCGGCCGACCCCGTGGTGCATCTGGACGTGAAGTTGAGCGTCGATGCCGGTCAGGGCGCGAACTGGGCGCAGGCCCACTAGCGCCATATGCTGATCGCATTCAATAAACCGATGAATGTCCTGAGCCAGTTCACCGATGAGGGAAAGTGGCCGGGATTGAAACATCACATCGACTTGCCCGGTGTCTATGCCGCTGGCCGCTTGGACCGAGACAGCGAAGGACTTTTACTGCTAACTGACAACGGGCAGTTACAGGCGCAGATCACTTCACCCAAGCGTAAGGTGCCGAAAACCTACCTCGTTATGGTCGAGGGCACGCCCTCAAACGACGCGTTGGACCAATTGGCCCGCGGCGTCACGCTAAAGGACGGCAAGACGCGGCCCGCCAAGGTACATCAAATTTCTACGCCAGATCTTTGGCCCCGCGATCCACCTGTCCGCGTGCGAAAAACCGTGCCCGATGCGTGGCTGGAACTGACAATCACCGAAGGTCGCAATCGTCAGGTCCGGCGCATGTGCGCCGCCGTGGGTTTGCCGTGTTTACGGCTGGTGCGTTGGCGCATTGGTGAGTGGTCTTTGGACGGCATCGCACCGGGTGAGTGGGTTGAGCTTTAGCCCTCGTTTCGGACCAAACGCGCCACCAAGCGGCGTGCTAAGGGCGCCACTACCAAAACGGTGGGAAACGCCACGCCCCAGCTAAACGCCCAGCTGCCCATCCATTTGGCCAAGATGTCGGGCGGCATGCCAACAGCACGCAGCGTCGCAATGCCGGACACAATCAAAGACATCAGCCCCGATAATATGAAACCAAAAACCACAGGGGCAAAGCGTGCAGGGATCATAAAACGTCCTTTCCAGTTGCACGATGCCTAGCGCACCGCAAACAGACGCGCCAGTTGCCTGTACGCAAAGATCATTCCTGCAAAGCCGCACTTTCCACAAACGGAAAAAACGCGCCATCGGACCAGATACCAAACATGCCTTCATGGTGCGCGCCCACTTCAACCAATCGGTAGAACGATTTGCGGTCAATCAGCGCCTCTAGGCCTGCGCGGACGTGCAAATAGGGTGACGGCTCTCCGTCCTCAGCGAACTCAATGCGAACGGCGTTCTCGGGCCCAACAGTGACGCTATCGCCCACTTGGGTTTCGAATACGATATCCGCACCGTTTTGCTCGAAATCCACGGCCACAAAGGGGGCGTCATCTACCGTGATCCCGACCTTTTCTACCGGCGTCACGAGGAAAAACTTTCCATCTTCAAGCTTTAGGATCGACGAAAAAAGCCCCACCAAACTGGGGCGCGTTATTTTTGACCCCTCGTAGAACCACGTACCATCACGCGCGATACGCATGTCGATATCCCCACAAAAGGGCGGATTCCACAGCTGCACAGGCGGCAATCCGCGGCCCTTTTTTGTGGCGTTTATACTGGCAGCTATGCCTTCGGGGTCCGGTTTCACGATGTTTTGTCCGCTCATGTCTCTTTGCCATTCAGCCCATTCGTCATATCTGCATACTGACGCCTGTAAACGCCCGCATGGAGAGAGCCTATGTCTGATGACGCCATGATCAAGGAAATTGACGCACTCGGCGACAAACTAAGAGAGGCCCGATCCGAAATCGCGGGTACGATTATTGGTCAGGATACCGTCGTGGGGCTGTCGCTTGCGGCGATGCTGTCGGGGGGGCACGCGCTTTTGATGGGGCTGCCAGGGCTGGGCAAAACACTTTTGGTCGAAACGCTGTCCACGGTGATGGGCCTGAATGGCAACCGCATCCAGTTCACACCTGATTTGATGCCGGGCGATATCCTTGGCTCTGAGGTGTTGGAAACCGCGCCCGATGGCAGCCGCGCCTTTCGCTATATTGAAGGGCCGATTTTTGCCCAACTCTTAATGGCGGATGAGATCAACCGTGCATCACCCCGTACACAATCCGCGCTACTGCAGGCCATGCAGGAGCGTGAGGTCACCGTTGCAGGGCAAACCCGCAAGCTACCTGCGCCGTTCCACGTGTTGGCCACGCAAAACCCGATTGAGCAAGAAGGCACCTACCCCCTGCCCGAGGCGCAATTGGACCGTTTTCTTGTGCAAATTGACGTACCCTACCCAGATCGCGCGACGGAACGTGACATCCTGCTGGCCACGACGGGGACGCAGCAAGCAATGCCGACGCAGGTATTCACACCAGAGGAATTGATTAACGCCCAAGGCATCATTCGGCGGATGCCTGTTGGTGATGCAACCGTCGATATGATCCTTGATTTGGTCCGTGCCTGTCGCCCCGACGCCCCAGAGGCACCTGCGATTGTGCGCGACACCGTGGCGTGGGGCCCAGGTCCACGCGCGGCACAGGCGCTCATGCTGACATCGCGGGCGTGGGCATTGATGGATGGTCGCCTGGCCCCCTCGCCCGAGGATGTGGCCGCACTTGCGATGCCCGTGTTGTCTCATCGCATGGCCCTTAGTTTTGCAGCACGCGCCGAGGGACGTGTTTTGGCGGATGTTATCCGCGAAGTCACCGCAACCGTCACCCACGTGGACGCCGCCGCGTGAGCAACCCAACGCTCCATACCCCTGATACCCTGCGCGCCCGGTCGGAGGAGGTCTCGGCCTATTTGCCTGCGCTCTTGGCGGACGCGCAGCATCTTGCCGCGACAGTTCTCTTGGGGGAGCATGGGCGCAAGCGGGCCGGTCAGGGCGACAATTTTTGGCAGTACCGTCCCGCGCAACCGGGCGACTCGCGCCGCCGGATCGACTGGCGACAATCTGGTCGGAGCGACGGGCACTACGTGCGCGAAACCGAATGGCAGGCCGCACAATCAGTCATGCTCTGGGTCGATGACGCAGGTTCCATGACCTACTCGGGGCACAAAGACCGCCCCTCGAAACTACGCCGCGCCCAAACTCTGGGCATGGCCATCGCAATCCTAGCTCAACGCGCGGGCGAACGGATCGGCCTAATGAACCTGCCCGAGCCACCCCGGTCTGGCAAAGCGCAGCTGTTAAATATGGCACGCGCCCTGATGGACCCAAGTGAGGCCGCTGATTACGGCGCCCCGCGCCCACAGGTCCTGCCCAATGGCTCGCGTGGCGTGTTCTTCTCCGACTTCATGGGCGACATCGATGCGACTGAGACGGCTCTAACCACCGCCGCAGATCGCGGCGTCAAAGGGGCGATTGTCCATGTGCTCGACCCCACCGAAGAAAGCTTTCCTTTCGATGGGCGTACTGTTTTTCAATCCATGACCGGTGCAGTTGAATTTGAAACGATGCGCGCAAAAAACCTGCGCGAGGCATATCTTGATCGTTTGGCCGCCCGCAAAGCTGCCCTTCAAACGCTGTGCGCGCGCACCGGTTGGCGATACTATTGCCACCACACCGATGGCCCTGCTGAGCCTGCGCTTTTGTGGCTATACGCGGCGTTGGAGCGTGCGAGATGAGCGGATTGTCCTTTGCAGCACCCCTTTTGTTGCTGGCCCTTTTGGCTCTTCCAATCCTGTGGTGGTTGCTGCGTGCGGTGCCACCCGCACCAACAAAGCGCCGTTTTCCAGGCGTGGCCTTATTGCTTGGCCTCCGTGATGACGACGCCGAGACGGATAAAACCCCATGGTGGCTTTTGGTTCTACGCACACTTGCGGTGGCCGCCGTCATTGTGGGCTTCGCTGGTCCCGTTCTGAACCCACGCACGCCGACTGAGGGTTCGGGCCCAATGCTGATTGTGATGGATGCAAGCTGGGCCTCTGCACGCGACTGGCCTGCCCGCGTGGAACGCTTGGGCGAAATCCTGACAGAAGCGGCAAGGGCCGAACGCACCGTTGCGATCCAGGCTCTGACAGGCCCGCTCACCCCCCCCGAATTCCGCGCGCCACGCGATTGGCTGCCCGAACTGGCCGGTCTACGCCCCGCGCCCTATGCCCCCGACTATGCCGCGGTTGCCGACTGGGCATCTGAGCTTGAGGGCATCGGCGAAGTCATTTGGTTCAGTGACGGCCTCGCTCGCGACAGGGAGTTGGCCATTACCGCACTGGTACCCTCCCGCGTTATACAAAGCCCCCAGCCGGTTATCGGCCTAATACCCCCCAGCTATGCGGATGGGGTAATCACTCTGACGGCCATGCGCGCGGCCCGTACCTGGGTGGCCGCTGACTATCCGCTCAACGCGATTGGCCCCGGCCCCGACGGCATTGTCACCACACTGGCCACCGGCACGCTCAGCTTTGCAGATGGTGAAAGCACTGCGATGCTGGATCTGTCCCTACCGCCCGAGTTACGCAACCGCGTCCAGCGGTTTGAGATCGGCGGCCAACGTTCCGCCGGGGCGGTTAGCCTCACGGACGATGCGCTGCAACGACGTGAGGTCGCGCTATTGACCGCCGAGGCGGATGCCGAAACCCAAGATCTGCTTTCCCCGCTCTATTATCTGAACCGCGCACTGGCCCCCACTGCCGACCTGATCGAGGGCGCTCTGGACGATATGTTGCTGGCCAATCCTGATGTATTGGTTTTAGCCGATGTTGCGCAATTCACCGCACCCGAGACAGAGGCCGTGACGGAATGGGTCGAAAACGGCGGACTGCTCGTACGCTTTGCCGGGCCCCGGCTGGCCGGGTCCGACGTAAGCCGCGCCGAAGAAGACCCTCTGATGCCCGTACGACTGCGCACCGGTGGGCGCACAATCGGTGGCGCACTCAGCTGGGGAGAGCCAAAGACCCTGCGCCCCTTTGCCGACACGTCACCCTTTTTCGGCCTGCCTGTGCCGCCCGATGTGACAGTCGCAAGCCAAGTCATGGCGCAGCCTGATCCGACCTTGGCTGAACGCTCTATCGCGGCGCTTGCAGACGGCACGCCGCTTGTAACACGCAAGATCATGGGACAGGGCCAAGTTGTGCTGTTCCACGTCACGGCCAACGCTGAATGGTCGAACCTGCCGCTGTCGGGACTGTTCGTACAGATGCTAGAACGCCTCGCTATCTCAACCCGCCCAGCCAGCCCCGAGGCCGATGACCTAGCTGGTGTGACATGGGTGCCATCGGTTGTTTTGGACGGCTTCGGCCTGCCCCAAGATGCGGCACGCTTTGCTGGTGTCAGCGGAACCGTTCTGGCCGAGGGCGTGCTGGGCCCAGACTTGCCCCCCGGGCTTTATGCAGGGCTCGAACGGCGCGTGGCACTAAATGTGATGGGTGCCGATGACACGCTCGCGCCTGCGGAGTGGCCGCTAACTTTACCCGTAGAAGGCGTGGCCAACCAACCGGAATTGCTGCTCATGCCCTTATTTCTAACTCTTGCGTTATTCCTTTTGGCAATCGACGCCATCGCGTCTTTGTGGTTGGGGGGGCGGCTGCGGGGGGCCATGCCTCTAGTGGCAGGATTGGCGATTATGTTGGCTCCGATCCCACCCGCGCATGCTCAAAACAATGCAGCAACGGATGAGGCGCTTGCGCTTTTGGCAAGCACAGACATTCGTCTGGGCTATGTCATAACCGGCGATGCGCGGATGGATGATGTGTCGGAGGCGGGCCTTGCGGGACTTTCCGCAGCCCTGACCCGGCGTACATCGGTTGAACCGGAACAGCCCATTGGCGTGGATATTGAGCGGGATGAACTAAGCCTATTTCCCATGCTATATTGGCCGATTACAGAGCGTCAGCAGATTCCAAGTGATGCCGCATATAGCGCACTTAATCGGTATTTGCGCGGCGGTGGAATGATCGTGTTTGATACCCGCGACGCGGACGTCAGCCGCTTTGGTGGGACCAGCCCGAATGCGCGCCGCCTACAGGCCATCGCGCAGCCGCTAGACATTCCCCCGCTGGAGCCGCTGCCAGCGGATCACGTCCTGACGCGAACCTTCTATCTGCTCCAAGATTTTCCCGGGCGGCACGCATCACGCGACGTTTGGGTCGAGGCGGCCCCCGACGCCGAAGAAGTTGAAGGTATTCCGTTTCGCACTCTGAACGACGGGGTCACGCCCGTTTTGATCGGGGGCAATGATTGGGCGGCGGCTTGGGCGACGAATGAAAATGGCCAACATCTGTTTCCCGTAGGGCGCGGGTTTGCAGGCGAACGCCAGCGCGAGATCGCCTATCGTTTTGGGATCAATCTTGTGATGCACGTATTGTCGGGCAACTATAAATCGGACCAAGTCCATGTGCCCGCGTTGTTGGATCGGTTGGGGCAATGACATGACGCAATCTGTGCTTTTTGACCCGCTGATCCCACTATCGTTGCTAGCAGGCATCGCTTTGATGATGGGCGCGTTGTGCGTGCTATGTGCCGCGCGTCGCTTGCCCGGATGGTGGCTTCGCTTGTTGGCGGCGTCTGCGTTGGTCTTGGCGCTGGCGAACCCGTCGCTTCAGACCGAGGACCGCAGCCCCCTATCCGACATCGTGTTGATCGCCTTAGACGAAAGCGCAAGCCAAGGGTTAGGCGACCGCCGCGCGCAAACCGAAGCCGCCCTTGTGGAGACACTAGATCGGATCACCGAACTGGGCATGGACGCCCGCGTTGTGCGCGTCGGCGACGGGGAAAACAACGCAGGAACTCGCGTAATGGCCGCGCTTGGCAACTTGCTAGCAGAGACCCCGCGCGCCCGCGTGGCCGGTGCATTGATCCTGTCTGACGGACAAATCCATGACGCCGAACTTGCGCCCGATATACCCGCGCCAACGCACCTGCTGCAAACCGGACGAAGCACCGATTGGGACCGCCGCTTGAGCGTGCGGAATGCACCCGCATTTGCGATTTTGGATGAAGAGTTCACCATCACACTGCGGGCCGATGATCTAGGCGCCGCGCCTGCGGGCACAACCAGCACGCCGGTGCAAATATCAATAGACGGCGATGCACCACGGACCTTTGAAATCCCCCTTGGCCGGGACCTTGAGGTGCCTTTGGTCCTGCCTCACGGCGGTATGAACATCCTGCAATTCACCCTCCCGGAAGCGGAGGGTGAGCTGACAACCCGCAACAACAGTGCCGTGGTCCAGATCAACGGCGTACGCGACCGTCTGCGCGTGCTGTTGGTTTCTGGCCAGCCACATCCCGGCCAGCGGACATGGCGTAATTTGCTCAAGGCAGACTCGGCTGTGGACCTTGTGCATTTCACAATCCTACGCCCCCCCGGAAAACAGGATGGCGTACCAGTGACGGAACTCTCGCTCATCGCTTTTCCGACGCGGGAACTGTTCCTTGAAAAGATCGATGAATTCGATCTGATCATCTTTGATCGCTACAGACGGCGCGGAATTCTTTCGCCTCTCTACCTCGCGAACGTAGCAGATTATGTGGCACGCGGCGGGGCCGTTTTGGTCGCCGCAGGGCCCGATTTCGCTTCGGCGGACAGCCTTTACCGATCTTTGCTAGAGGACATCATGCCCGCAGCCCCAACGGCCCGGGTCGTCGAACAAGGCTTTGCCCCGGCAATCACCGAAATGGGCAACCGCCACCCTGTGACCCAAGGCCTAGAAGCCTATGGGCCGGGCGGGGATAGTCCGGACGCCGCCCCGTGGGGCCGTTGGTTTCGGATGACCGAACTGCGCACAGAGCCCGACGCGCAAACCGTCATGGAAGGGCCTGAGAACGCGCCGCTATTGGTGCTGGACCGCGTGGGCGAAGGTCGTGTCGCACTTTTGGCGTCTGACCATGTATGGCTATGGGATCGTGGGTTTGAGGGCGGTGGCCCGCAGTTGGAACTGCTACGCCGTCTTGCGCACTGGATGATGAAAGAACCGGAGTTGGAGGAAGAGGCGTTGACCGCTTCAGCCGTTGGACAGGTCGTGACGATCACGCGTCGCACCCTCAGCGGGACGCCAGACACAGTGGTCATCACGCGCCCTGATGGGACGGAATTCGCGCTCACGCTGACCGAAGACACGCCGGGCCGCTTCGTCGCGGAATTCACCGGCACTCAGCAAGGGCTATATCGGCTAAACGAAGGGGATCAAGAAACCGTATTCGCCCTTGGTCCTGCCGCCCCGCGCGAATTTGTCGACACGATCGCTAGCGCGGCTCCGATCGTAGGTATGCTTGAAGCTCGCAGAGGCGGTGCAGCAATACTAGAGGCCGGCACACCGGACCTGCGCACCGTGCGCGAAGGCCGAACGGCAACAGGTCGCGGATGGGTCGGCTTGACCCCGCGCGAGGCATTTCAAACCACCAGCCTACGAATTACCTCGTTGGTACCGCCATGGCTGTTTTTGATGTTGGCAGCCCTTCTAACGGTGTTTGCATGGCTACGAGAAGGGCGCAAAAGCGCATGAGCGGCGAACACGATTTGGCGACGCTCTTGCGGAGCCTTAATGCAGTACTACTGCCTGATACCTACGTTTTCGTATCTCGGCCGGGACAAGGCGTCCCACCCGATCTGGTGCCGCGCATGATCTTTCAGGAAGCTGAGGGAACCACGTTTATCGTCCGTCGCGATGAAGCGGATGCACTTGGGTGGAGCTATGAATTCCCGTGCCGGATGATCACGTTAAACATTCACTCCGCCTTGGATGCAGTTGGGTTCTTGGCAAGGGTCACGACGGCACTTGCACAGGGCGGCATGGGGGTTAATCCGGTGTCGGGGTTCTATCACGATCATCTCTTTGTACCCGAAGATCGCGCCGAAGACGCTATGGCTATCTTGGTCCAACTGGCGTCAGAGCCCTAGTCGCGCAGGACCAGCACCGATGCCTTGGCATGTCGCACGATCCTAGCTGCGTTGGCGCCTAATAAAAAATCCTGAAGCTCTGGCTGGTGTGATCCTACCAAAATGAGGTCTGCGCCCAAAGCTTCGGCCTCCGCTAGAATCATATCATATACTTTGCCCGTCAAAACGTGGGTCCGCGCGTCCAAGTTTGCGTCCGCGAGGGCCTTCATCAACTGGACATGTGCGGCCTCTTTGCTGCGTGCCTCAAAGTCATCGGAAAGAAACGAGCCCACGATCGCCATACCTACGGAAGGCACGACGCTGATAACGTGCAATGCACACTCCCAGTCATTTGTCAGGGTTTTAGCTGTAGATAGAATGCGTCGGGCTTCCGCCTCCTCTGAGACATCGACCGCGATCAATACTGTCTTAAACATGCGAGCTTCTCCCAATGGGCCAGCCAGTGACATCTTCAGATATCAACTGGTTTTTGCGCATTCTACAAGACTGCCAGTCTTGAGTCGCGGGAGAGATTTCGATGCGCTGGTTCAGTTTTGTCCCAGCGCACCGTTGGTTTTAGAAGTCGAGGTTTTCGACGCTTAGCGCGTTTTCCTGAATGAAAGCGCGGCGCGGTTCCACCACATCGCCCATCAGTTTTGTGAAAACATCATCTGCCTCGGCAAGGTCCTCAATTTTGACTTGCAAGAGCGTGCGCGCATCAGGGTCCAACGTGGTTTCCCACAGTTGGTCTGGGTTCATCTCACCCAAGCCCTTATAGCGCTGCAATGACAGGCCTTTTTCACCCTCTGCCAGCACTGCGGCCAGCAGTTCCTGCGGACCGTGGATGATCGTTTCACGCTCCTTACGCTGCAAACGCGCAGGGTCGTTGTAGACCTCACGGGTGCGCTCCGCGACGTCGGCCAGCTTGCGCGCCTCGCCAGAGCGGAGAACCGCACCATCTAGCGTCCGCACCTCCTCAACGCCGCGCAAAACGCGCGCCAAGCGAATGCCGTGATCTTGTGTGATACGGCCCGTCCACCCACGCTCATATTCTAGGGCAACAAGGTCCAGACGTTTGGCAACGGCATCCGCAACTGACTGCAAATCAGCGTCCGCCTTGCCCGGGTCGAAGGCACCCGCGATAGCGGCTTGTTCAAGGATACGGCGGGGGTAGTGCGTTGGAAACGCGTCCAAAATCCGCTTGAAGCTACGTGCACCTTCCACAACCCGCGCAAGGTCTTGGCCCGCCAATTCTTCACCTGAGGGCAGACGCAAAACCATGCCATCAAGGCCCTGCGCAACTAGATAATCATCCAAGCCCGCTTGGTCCTTGAGGTAAACCTCGGACTTCCCGCGCGCCACCTTATAAAGAGGTGGTTGCGCGATATAGAGGTATCCACCCTCAATGATTTCGGGCATTTGGCGGAAGAAAAACGTGAGCAAAAGCGTCCGAATGTGTGCGCCATCAACGTCCGCATCGGTCATGATGACGATCTTGTGGTAGCGCAATTTTTCGATGTTGAACTCGTCACGGCCGATGCCGGTGCCCAACGCAGTGATCAGCGTACCGATTTCTTGGCTGCCAAGCATACGGTCGAAACGCGCGCGTTCCACGTTCAGGATTTTACCGCGCAAAGGCAAAACTGCCTGATTGCGCCGCGAGCGACCCTGCTTGGCGGACCCGCCCGCACTGTCACCCTCAACCAAGAAAATCTCAGAGTTTGCCGGGTCTTTTTCCTGACAATCAGCCAGTTTGCCCGGCAACGAAGCCACATCCATCGCGGTTTTGCGGCGTGTTAGTTCACGCGCTTTACGTGCGGCTTCACGGGCCAATGCGGCTTCAATGATCTTGGAAACGATCGTTTTTGCTTCGTTCGGATGCTCTTCGAACCACTCCGAAAGTTTTTCGTTCATTAAGCCTTCGACTGCTGGGCGCACCTCAGATGAGACCAGCTTGTCTTTGGTTTGGCTGGAAAATTTCGGGTCGGGTACTTTGACGGACAGCACGCAAGTCAAACCCTCACGCGCGTCATCGCCGGTGAAATTGACCTTCTCGCGCTTGGCGATCCCGGAGGATTGCGCGTAGGCGTTGATGGTTCGCGTGAGCGCGCCGCGCAGACCCGCAAGGTGCGTACCACCATCCCGCTGAGGAATGTTGTTCGTGAAGGGCAGAACCGTCTCATGGTAGCTGTCGTTCCACCACATCGCGACCTCGATCCCAATATCGTCTTTTTCACCCGTGATAAAAATCGGGTCAGCCATGCCGCTGGTTTTGGAACGATCCAGATAGCGCACAAATTCCTGCACACCGCCCTCATAGAACAGCTCCGTCCGCAGTGGCTCAGCGGGGCGTTCATCTTCAAGAATGATCCGAACGCCTGAGTTCAAGAACGCCAACTCGCGCAGGCGATTTTCCAACGTTTTAAAATTATATTCGAGGTTCGAGAACGTCTGAAGCGAAGCGAGGAAACGCACCTCAGTGCCGGTCTCCTCCGTCTCGGAGACGACCTTCAGATGCTCAGCGGTATCGCCATGCTCAAAGCGAGCGATATGCTCTTTGCCTTCGCGCCAAACGCGCAGTTCCAGCCAATCAGACAGCGCGTTTACAACCGACACGCCAACGCCGTGCAGACCGCCCGACACCTTGTAGGAATTGCTGTCGAATTTACCGCCGGCGTGCAGCTGGGTCATGATGACCTCTGCCGCAGAAACACCTTCTTCTTCGTGCAGACCCACCGGGATGCCCCGGCCGTTGTCCCGTACGGAAACGCTGCTGTCGGCGTGGATTTTAACACTTACGTGGGTCGCATGTCCGGCCAGCGCCTCATCGATCCCGTTGTCCACCACCTCGTAGACCATGTGGTGCAAACCGGAGCCATCATCGGTATCCCCGATGTACATGCCGGGCCGCTTGCGCACAGCCTCCAAGCCTTTGAGAACTTTGATAGAATCGGCGCCGTATGTTTCCGGCGTCTGAGTGGCGTCAGCCATGTGGACAGACCTCTTGTTTGGTCCGCAACTTATAGCGGTTTACCCCACCCTTGTCACGCGTAGACCCCCACATTTAGCGGTTTGTGGTAACGTCCCGCTTAGACGATCCGGCCATCTGCATCCAAAGGCCAATACGGGTTGTAAGAATACTCCCAAGCATGACCGTCGGGGTCAGCGACATAGCCAGAATATCCGCCCCAAAACATCTTTCCAGGGGCCTTCAAAAGCATCGCTCCGGCGGCAAGTGCCCGCCCGACTGCGGCATCAACCTCTGCTTCGCTCAGTTGGTTTTGAGCCAAGCTCGCAAACCCAACGCCACACTCTTCGGGCGCACGCCCCTGTTCATGGGCGAGGTCGTCGCGCAGATAGAGGCCGAACTTTGCGCCACCGAGATCGAAAAACGCGGCCTTCTCTAGTACGGTCTCCGGTTCAAAGCCCACAGCCTTGTAATACGCGACCGAGCGCTTCAAATCTTGCACGCCTAGCGTGATCAAAGAGATGCGGTTGCCAATCATAGTGTCGCCTCTTCAACAAGCGACGCGGCCTCCGCTTCGGCCACGTTATATACTGCGGCCCGAGTTCCGAAATCCGTAAACAAATTGCGATCAGTTCCGGTCAGAAACGCCTGCGCGCCAAGGGCCGTGATCTCATCGTACAGCGCTTTGCGGCGTTGCGCATCCAAGTGTGCAGCAACCTCATCCAACAGCAACACGGGCGCCGCCCCAGTCGTGGCATGCAAAGCACGAGCATTCGCGAGGATCAAAGAGATCAAAAGGGCCTTTTGCTCTCCGGTGGAGCAGTGCTTGGCGGGTACGTCTTTGCGCATGAACATAGCCTCAAGATCAACGCGGTGCGGCCCCACAAGAGTGCGGCCTGCCGCCATGTCCCGCGGGCGGCTTTCGACGAGGGCTGTGCGCAGATCATCTGGGTTTTCGGGGGCGACCGCGCCATCCGGCAGCGAAATCGACAAAGCGCCGGTGGGGAAATCCGCCACCGTGCTTTGCTGTGCGTCTTGCAACACCTCTAGCGCATTGCGTCGATTGAGCGAAATCTCAGCCCCAAAGCGCGCCATCTGGCTTTCGAGTGCCGCGTACCAATGAGCATCGCGCACACCGTCCTTAAGCAGACGATTGCGATCCCGCATAGCCTTTTCATAGGCCAGCGTAATTTCCGCATGATCGGGGGTAAAGCTCATGGTCGCGCGATCCAAGAACCTACGACGCCCCTCTGCCCCCTCAATCCACAAACGATCCATCGCGGGGATCAACCAAAGCACCCGCACCAAACGAGCCAAAGCCGTTTGGGGCAACTGTTTGCCGTCTATGCGGGTTTGCCGCGGGTGGCCCGGCTCGGCCTGAAGATCAACCTCATAGACCTGCGCATCAGTTGATACCTGAGCCGCGATTTTCCAGCCAATCGCTTCGGGACGACGGATCAGATCCTCTGCAAGGGCGCGACGCAAACCACGCCCGGGCGACAAGAGCGACACCGCTTCGAGTATGTTCGTCTTGCCCGCGCCGTTCGCCCCGAACAGGACAACGGGCCTGCCATCAAGCCCTATTTGGACTTGATGGTGAGACCGAAAGTGCGACAGGCGCAGAGATGTGATGATGTGGCGCGACGGTCGAACCAATCGGGTCTCACACCCGCATCGGCATGACCACGTAGACCGCAGAGGTATCGTTCCCCTCACGCATCAAGGTCGGGTCACCGGAGGAGTTAAACAAGAACACGGCGTTCTCACGATCAACTTGGCTTGCGATTTCAAGAAGGTATTTGGCGTTGAAGCCGATTTCTAACCGCTCATCGCCGTAGGCCACAGCAAGCTCTTCCTCAGCAGCACCGCTATCAGGTGCATTGACGGACAGAACCAGGCGGTCTTCGTCAAGTTGTAGCTTTACGGCACGCGAACGTTCGGAAGACACCGTCGCCACGCGGTCGACCGCACTTGCGAACTCGGCGGCATCAACCTCAAGCTTGCGTGTGTTACCCGTTGGGATAACCCGCGTGTAGTCAGGGAACGTGCCGTCGATCACCTTGGACGTCAGCGTGATCCCCGGCGTTGCGAACCGAACTTTGGTCTCGGATACGGAGACTGCAATAGTCGCTTCATCATCGTCGAGCAGTTTACGCATTTCGCCGACCGTTTTGCGGGGCACTATGACGCCCGGCATTGTCTCAGCCCCCTCAGGGAGGTCGGCATCAACGCGGGCCAAACGGTGACCATCAGTCGCCACACAACGCAACACCTTGCCGCCCTCGGCGTCAGCCACGTGCATGTATACGCCGTTCAGATAATAGCGCGTTTCTTCGGTCGAGATCGCGAATTTCGACTTGTCGAATAGACGGCGCAGAACAGGTGCCTTGCAGCTAAAGTTGCTCGCATACTCAGAAGAGGCCATCACGGGGAAGTCCTCCTTTGGCAGAGTAGCAAGGCTGAAATGCGAGCGCCCCGCGCTAACGGTCAATCGACCGGTGGCGGGTTCTTCGGACAATTGCACCAAAGAGCCGTCCGGCAATTTGCGAACAATCTCATTAAGGATAACCGCCGAGACGGTTGTTGCCCCAGCGCGCTCAACCTGAGCCGGTGTCTTGTCGACGACTTCGATATCAAGGTCAGTCGCGCGAAAGCTTACCTCTGCGTCCGCCGCTTCCATCAACACGTTCGCAAGAATTGGGATGGTGTTGCGCCGTTCGACCACGGACTGCGCCTGGCTGACCGCTTTTAGGAGTGCGGCGCGTTCGATGCTGAATTTCATGATCCATCCCTCGTAGGCTGTGGGGCTTTGACAGTAGACAAAGCCCCAGCAGGTTCAATGCCTTTTCAGAGGTTAACTTTCGAGTTTCCGCTCTAAAAGCAAGGCATCTTCGGCAACTTGCGAGTCTTGAGTGATCAATTCCTCGATCTTGCGGACACCGTGCAACACAGTTGTGTGGTCTCGCCCGCCAAATTTGCGACCAATCTCGGGGTAGCTACGAGGCGTGAGCTTCTTGGCGAGGTACATCGCCATTTGGCGTGGCCGCGCGATGGAACGCGTGCGGCGGGCCGACACCATGTCGGACATCCGCAGATTGTAGTGCTCACAGACCTTTTTCATGATCTCATCGATGGTCAGCTTACGCTCCGAGGCGCGCAGAATATCGGCAAGACAATCTTGGGCACGATCAAGCGTGATTTCTCCACCGACCAACGTCGAGAATGCAAATAGCCGGGTCACTGCGCCCTCAAGCACACGGATATTGCTAGAGATACGATCCGCAAGGAATTCAAGAACGCCAGGAGCGACAGCCAATTCTGGGTTTTGCGCCCGGAACTGCGCCATCTTGTGTTGCAGCACGCCAAGGCGCAGCTCAAAATCAGCGGGGTGAAGGTCTACGACTAGACCGGACTGAAGGCGCGAACGGATGCGCTCCTCAAGGTCTGTGATATCCGCAGGCGAACGGTCTGCCGAAATAACGATCTGCTTGCCTTGGTCGATCAGGGCATTGAACGTGTGAAAGAATTCGTCCTGCGTGCTTTCTTTGCCTGCAATAAACTGAACGTCATCCACCATCAGCACATCAACCGAGCGGAAAAGCTGCTTGAAGCTGATCGTATCCTTTTCGCGCAGGGCCTGAATAAAGCGGTACATGAACTGCTCAGCCGACAGATACAATACGCGCAGATGTGGCTGGCTGGCCTGCAGTTCCCACGCGATTGCCTGCATGAGGTGAGTTTTCCCCAGCCCAACGCCACCATACAAAAACAGCGGGTTAAAGCCGACGGCATTGCCAGCAGCAACACGACGGGCCGAGGCGTGCGCCAGTTCGTTTGGCTTGCCCACGACAAATGCGTCGAACGTAAAGCGCGGATCCAAAGCAGCGCCAGGCAGGTCGGCATTTACGGCCACCGCAGGTTTGCGCGTTGCAACAGGCGCAGGCGTGACTGATGCCTTGGGCGCAGGTGCAGCCGCCGTGTTGGCGACAATACACTCAAGGCGATCGGCACGAACACCAGCCGCAGTGCAGTGACGCAAGATCACATCGGAGTAGTTCTGCGTGACCCACGACCCAATAAAATTGGTCGGCGCAACGAGGCGCAGGACACTTCCGTCTAGGCGTTCAAACCCAAGAGGCTCAATCCAGGCAGTGTAGTTATTGTTCCCAACCGATTTGCGAATCTGATCGCGCACCGCCCCCCAGGTATCATTTGTCATTGTGCCTCTTTTCCCAACTCGGACTGTCGTCGCATCTATGTTTGCCGCCACGGCAACCCACTGGCCTTCCAGCCATTGAGCGCCCCGCGCCGACCTTGTGCGTCACAATCCCCCTCAAACCCGTTCACGACATTGATGCATGGCACGTCTAAACCCTCAGCAGACAGGGCGTCGGCCACGGCATATGCCGCGCTCAGTGATCTTGCGCCCGACCGACAGAGAAACAGCATTTGCGATGGAACCGTTCCATCAATGCTCTCCATCAGCGTTCGGACGAACGCAGGATTAGGGGACATATCAGGGTAAGAAAGCCATTCGATCTGTGTGACCGCATGCTCTACCTCCGACAGATCTGGACCGCCCACAAATCCCCATTCGGGACGGGTCCGGACATCGATCATGAGTGCACGGCTGTCGTTAGACAATATTTCCCACGCTGCCTGAGGTAAAATCTCAGACACCAGCGTTAATCCGCTCTTACTCATACCAATCCCCTAAGGTGCGATGTGACTCGCTGGAATGTGATAGCAAGTGCGCAAAGGCTCCATCAATGGAACAATGATATTGACAGCGGAGTCTCTGAAAAAGAATCTAACGAGCCTAAAAAATGTCACACCTCAAACGCAAAACGCGCCCCAAAAGGGACGCGTCTTGTAGACTGTATAAATTTGGGACTTAGGCGCCCATGGATTTCACACGGGACGACAGACGCGAGACTTTGCGCGAAGCTGTGTTCTTGTGGAAAACGCCTTTTGTCACGCCGCGCATGATTTCGGGCTGAGCGGCCTGCAGTGCGACTTTTGCAGCGTCCTGATCGCCAGAGGCAATCGCCTCTTCGACTTTGCGCAAGAATGTCCGGATGCGCGAGCGGCGGGCTTTGTTTACTGCAAAGCGACGCTCGTTCTGACGGGCGCGTTTTTTAGCTTGGGGCGAATTTGCCATAGTGTTTGATCCTTGTTCCGGGGCCCGCTGCAAACGCGTTGGGCGCAAATTTAAGTGCAAGGGGCAAACCCGGTCTCCGGGTTTGATACCGGACGAATCTGGCTAAGCGAGCCTCACACGCATGTCTGGCGCGGTGTTTAGGGCACTGACCGCACCTTGCCAAGCCCTTAATGCGTTGTCTTTTACTTGTCGCGGAACTGTGCCTCGCGCTTTTCAACGAATGCAGCCATACCCTCGGACTGATCCTCAGTCGCGAACAGCATATGAAAAAGCCGCCGTTCGAACAGCAGCCCCTCTTGGAGAGAAACTTCGTCCGCCCGATTGACTGCTTCCTTAACGGCCATCGCAGTAAGCTGACTTTTTTGTGCGATTTTTTGCGCGGCAGCCAACGCTTCTTCCATCAACTTTTTGGCGGGCACAACGCGGCTTACAAGCCCGGAACGCTCTGCTTCTTCGGCATCCATGAAGCGGCCGGTCAGGTGCATGTCCATCGATTTGGATTTGCCCACCGCGCGGGTCAGCCGCTGTGTGCCGCCAAGGCCTGCAACGACGCCAAGATTGATCTCGGGCTGGCCGAATTTTGCGGTATCCGCTGCAATAATGAAGTCACACATCATCGCCAATTCGCATCCACCGCCCAGCGCATAGCCAGCAACTGCTGCGATGATCGGCTTGCGACACTTGGCCATTGGATCGACCTCATGACCAAACATGTCGGAGGCGAATACCTCTACGAAATTCTTGTCGGCCATTTCGGTAATATCGGCGCCTGCAGCGAACACTTTGTCAGAACCGGTCAACACGATGCACCGCACCTTGTCGTTTTCCTGAGCCGATTTGAACGCCTTAGCAAGGTCCGCCAAAAGAGCCTGATTCAGGGCATTCATCGCCTCCGGCCGGTTCAACCGAATGAGGGCCACGTGGTCCTCTACGTCGACGATAAGTGTGTCATAGGCCATGTGAGCAGGGTCCCTAGTGATCCATTTTGAAGCCGGACATTGGCCCGTCACGCCCCAAGGTTCAAGCTATCTTTGGCATTGCGGGCAGTAGAAAGTTGACCGCCCGGATTGGGTGATTCGAGTGATTGTGCCGTTGCAATCAGGTGTTACACAAGCTTCACCCTCACGATCATAGACCTGAAAACGATGCTGAAAATAGCCCAACTCACCATCTGCTTGGCGATAATCCCGCAAGGATGAACCGCCAGCCTCGATAGCGTCGCTCAGGACTTCGCGCACGATAGGTACCAAGGCGCCGGTGCGTGCGCGCGCAATTTTACCGGCCTTGCGGGTTGGGCTAAGCCGCGCCCGAAATAACACTTCGCAGACATAGATGTTGCCCAAACCACTTACGATCCTCTGGTCCAAAAGAGCGGATTTGATAGGCGTATTTTTACCCGACAAGACCTCAGCCAGATAGGTTTCGTTAAACGCGTTGCTCAGCGGCTCTGGGCCCAGCTTTTCAATCAGCCAGTGTTGATCGATGCCCTCGGTCGGAGCTAGATCCATCGCCCCAAACCTGCGCGCATCGTTGAATGTGATCGTCGCGCCATTATCCATATGCAAAACAACATGATCGTGTTTTTGCGGGACCACTTCTTCGTGATGGAATACGCCCGGCGTGGGCGCACCCGCGATCAACATCCGACCGGACATGCCCAGATGGACAATGAGCGTCTCACCTGTATCCAGTTCCGCAAGGATGTACTTGGATCGCCGCGCCAAACGCGTCACGCGGGCTCCGGTCAATCGCTCGGCCATGCGTTCTGGAAATGGCCAGCGCAAATCTGGTCGCCGAACTTCGGCTTGCGCGATCACAGCCCCCTCCATCACGGGCAGCAATCCGCGACGGACTGTCTCTACTTCGGGCAGTTCTGGCATACGGGCTTCCCCCTGTGGCGTGGCGACCTATAAGAAAGGGCAGACAGAGAGATCTGCAAGCTTGAAAGGCCGAAGGCATGGACGAAACACAGAATAAAACGCATTTCGGCTTTCAGACCGTCGACGAAACAGAAAAAGCGGGCATGGTCCACGGCGTTTTTTCCAACGTGGCGTCGAAATATGACATTATGAATGACGTCATGAGCGTTGGAATCCACCGCGTTTGGAAAGACGCGATGATGGATTGGCTCACTCCACGTGCCAATCAACGACTGCTGGACGTGGCCGGCGGCACGGGCGACGTTGCATTCAAATTCCTACGCCGGGCACCGGGTGCCGAGGCCGTAGTGTGCGACATGACCGAAAGCATGTTGATCGAGGGCCGCAAACGCGCCGAGGCCGCAAGCCTAGACGACAGCCTTGAATGGATTGTCGGCGACGCAATGGCCCTGCCCTTTGAAGACAATAGTTTTGACGTCTACACGATCAGTTTTGGCATTCGGAACGTCACACGCATTCCGGACGCTTTGTCAGAAGCGTACCGTGTCCTGCGGCCCGGTGGACGGTTGATGGTTCTAGAATTCAGCCAATTGCCCAACCCAATGATGCAAAAGGCATACGACCTTTATTCTTTCAACGTGATCCCGCGCATGGGCCAGATGATTGCTGGTGATAGCGAGAGCTATCAGTACTTGGTCGAATCGATCCGACAGTTCCCTGACCAAGACACCTTTGCCGGTATGATCCGCCGTGCGGGCTTTGATAACGTTAAGTATCGCAACCTAACATTTGGTGTTGCGGCGCTGCATTCGGGTTGGAAGCTCTAGCCAATGCGCGGTCCTCACAACATTTGGCGCCTGATCCGTACAGGTGCCACCTTTGAACGCACGGGCGCCATGGGTGTGGTGCTTGAAGCGATTGATGCACCAAGGCCATTGCGCGTTGCTGCGCATGTCTTGGGCTGGCCTTTTAAATGGCTTGGCCTGCGCGGCGATCCGGCACTACCGCCTGTGACACGTGCGATTACCGCACTTGGACCCAGCTACATCAAATTCGGCCAAATACTATCGACACGCCCAGATTTTGTCGGAGTGGATTTGGCAACTCAGCTAAGGGTTCTGCAGGACAAACTGCCTCCGTTTCCGATGGAACAGGCTCGCCAAACAATCGCCCGAGAAATCGGCAAACCCGTTGATGCAGTTTTTTCAGAGTTGTCCGAGCCCGTCGCCGCGGCCTCTATCGCTCAGGTCCACAAGGCCCGATTGGTGGAAACCGGCGAAGAGGTCGCAATCAAAGTTTTGCGGCCAGGGATCGAGCGCGCCTTTCGCAAGGACATCGACGCGTTCTATTTTGCAGCAGGGCTGATCGAATTCCTATCGCCTGCGTCGCGACGGCTGCGCCCCCGCGATGTGATTGCGCACTTTGAAGCGACCGTTCTGCGGGAGCTCGACCTAAGGATCGAAACCGCCGCCGCTGCGGAATTTGCCGCGACAACCGCCCGAGATGAAGGCTTCGCTGTTCCCAAGGTCGAATGGTCCCTGTCCAGCCGGGGCATTATGACCATGGAATGGGTCGAAGGTATTCAATTTGCCGACATTGAAGCCCTAGATGCTGCCGGTCATGATCGCGCGGCACTTGCGGACAAGGTGCTACAACTTTTTCTCAGCCATGCCCTTCGCGACGGTTATTTCCATGCGGATATGCACCAAGGCAACCTACGGGTCGGGGCTGATAGTACGATTATTGCCCTTGATTTTGGCATTATGGGACGGCTCGATGAATACACACGTCGGGTCTATGCCGAGATTCTGATTGGTTTCATCCGCAAAGATTACCGGCGCGTTGCGGAGGTGCATTTCGAGGCCGGATATGTCCCCGCAGATCGTGACGTTGATGAGTTTGCCCAAGCCCTCCGGTCCGTTGGCGAACCTATTTTCGGCATGGACGCGAGCCGAATCTCAATGGGACGTTTGTTAAGCTTTCTATTTGAAGTCACAGAGACTTTTGGGATGGAAACGCGCACTGAGCTGATCCTGCTTCAGCGGACAATGGTTGTTGTTGAGGGCGTAGCGCGTACGTTGAATCCAAACATGAACATCTGGCAGGTCGCTCAGCCTGTTGTAGAAGACTACATCCGCGAAAGCATTGGCCCCCGCGCCTTTGCACGAGATCTGTTCAAAACGGCCCGTGTGCTTGCCCGGTTTGGCCCACAACTACCCACCATCGCCGAGCGTTTGTTCGCGTCGCAAACCCAAGACCAACCGGAGGCTACTACCGGGAAGGGTTCTGGAGCGGTCGTGTGGTTCGCCATTGGGGCAGCGACAGCCAGTATCGGAGGCATTATAGGGGCGGTTCTATTCTGAGGAACGCTCCTTCTACCTGCCGGTAACACATGCCGATTATGGGGTGTTCCTCACACCAAGGACTGACGAACTCGGCATTCCAATATCGCCCGGAAAGCGCAGAATGACCTGTCCGTCGATCAAGGCCGCCTCTCTAACTTGGGCAAATGTCTCTACTTCCGAGGCACCAAGCAGGCTGCCACTGCTGAAGCTCTCAATCTCAAGGGTGTAGATGTCTTCTGGAAGTTGCTCACCAGTCGGTGATCGCCCCGACCACGTGACTTGCGCCACATCGGGATCAATCGCGATGCGTTGCACCTCCTGACCAGCCGTGTTTTTAACAACGATGTCGGCCGCATCCGCCACCACCGGCGTGTTTAGAATAAGTGTCTTGTCCGTTCCATCCACTGGGACGGGCATAACCGCTCGCGCCTCCATGCCAACCCAAGACGACATCTCGCTCATATTCTGCAGCGACATCTGCGCCGACATTTCCTTCAGTAGATCATTGGTTTGCACCGCTTGCTCCACATTCGAGAAAGTTGCCAGCTGCGCAACAAACTCAGTTGAATCAGCTGGGTTGAGTGGATCTTGATTTCGTATTTGAGCCGTAAGCAATTGCAGAAAAGTATCAAAGTCTGAGGCAAGACCATTGCTTTCATCAGCATTTGATATCTGCGTTTGCGGAATGATTTGAGAAGTGTCACCGATAATCATAACGGTCTCCTAAAATGTCAGATTGAGCCCGCTTGGCGCGCTTAAATTTGAGCCACGTGCCTTTGACGAACCTGCCGGAAGCGCATTATTGTCCATGTCAGCAGCTATCTCTTCCAGAGCGGCATGGCTCGATCCTCCGCCTCCCTTAGAAAGGTCCTGTTGAGTATTCGAAGAGGTACCAAACTGTAGGTTGAGACCGCCCTTTCCTTCTTGTGCAAATGCCTCGTGTAAGAAGTTTGCATGCCTTCTCATCAGTTCAGCGGTTTCGGGCCGATCAGCTATGATCAAAAGGGTCGTCGTTGCTTCGCTGGTTTGGAGAACCATCCGCACTTGACCCAATTCTGGCGGGTCGAGAGCAATCTCAAGCGGGTATCTATCCATTCGCGCGCCGGCACGCAGTTGCTCAGCAATCTTCAAAACTTCCTGCGGAAGCGGTGTAACTGCGCCGCGAGAAATAGCGTCAGGGCTTCGTGAAGTATTACTTTGGATGTCACTTGAGATCGGCGTGGAGATTGAAAAATCTCCATCCACTTGGCCTGTATCTTTTAAGCTTCGCTCCGCAATTGGGACATTTTGTGCAACAGCCACCGGCATCATATTTGTTGTCTGGTTGACCCCCACAACAGAATTTGGACCCATTTCTCTCACGTCGTATGTTTGATCTGATATGATCGAGGTCGAAATCGTAGGATTGTGCGGTCGGGCTGAAGATGTTGAACTCCGCTCTGATCTAAGATCCTTGTCTGCGGGAACAGCTGAAGCAGTTTTGAGGCCAACGGTCTGTCCAACGTGTGCGTCAATGTCTGATGCAGCAGATTTGGGTAGTGCATGTCGGTCATCATCAGAAACTTGATCCACGCCGAGTGGCTTAACCGTCACCCCATCTGACTCGGCCTGCCTCAACAATGAGGGCTGGGGATTTGTAGCGGCAAATGCACCGAAACCCTTAAACTTTTCTATCGATACTGTCGCTTGGTCGGACTTGATATCAGTAGATCCGTCCACCTGTATCGAAATATCAGAGGTTAGGACCGCCGTGGGTGATGAAGCTCGCATAGCGAACTCTCCCATAGTCGCCATTACTGCCTGCTTCGGCAACAGCTCTTGTTTACCTGCGGTGGCCTGCCCCAGTATCCGGCTTGGATATAGCTCACGCCGCACAGACCCCTGAATATCTATATCAGTGATGGAAACAGTCTGATTGAATGACGATGGTACCATCAAAGGAGACCGAGCCGGCGGACCACTAGCGTCGCCAATGGCCCCCCCCATAGCAACCGTCTCACCCCTCGTGTTCGGGACTGCTACAAAAGGTTCATAATCAAGATTACCAAGCGTTCTAGGTGGCTCAAGACGCGGAGAGGTTAGTTGTCCTGCCGTGTTTTTTTCGAAAGGTGTCGCGGATGAAACGTCCACCAAGATTTTCGCTTCAACACTTAGATCGGATTTGCCAGCAACCAACACACGTTCAGAATCAACTCGTTGCTCTGCATCATCTGCTGTCTGGCCCGTTGCTACCAAAGCTGTCATCCCTATCTCGGGCTCAAACGATGCCGCATTCAGGCTGACTATTTGACCAGAAGCATCCGTTCTCTCAGCTAATAGTGTCCGCGATTGCCCAGTTTCAACAACATGGGGCTTTTGCTCTACGAGTGTCGCATCAGGCATATACCCGCCAAGGCGACGTTGTTCATCAATGACGGGATACGTCCCAAATTCTTCAACTTTATTTGTAGAATATGTAGCAGCCACATCGGGGAGCATCACCCCTAGGTCGCGCTCAAAACTACTCTCGACATCGACATCCTCGGGGTTTGCCGCACTGGTGGGCACCGGCCCACTTACTTGCATGAATTTCATCGCTGAATCGAGCGTCTTGACTTCTGGCTCGAAGCGACCTTCCGCCGTCATATTATCAATTTCCTGATCGTACTGAGGACCGGACACTCCGCTCACTTGACTCGACAAATTCTTCAGAAGTGCCTCCATCGCATCTTGTTCTGAACTCGATGCACGCGGAAACCCTAGAAGCGGCGCCCCCGGAACTCGCCCGGTTATTTTTTCATGCATGAAATCTCTTACGAGAGGCGCCTCGGAAGGAACAGTAGGTGCCCCTCCACCCGATAACTCGTTCGGCTCTTTAGGCCCATCATTAACCCATAAGCTCAAGCTAGACGCAGAGGCTGGTTCACGTGAATTCGCACCCACGACGAGGTCGTCGTCCGCATTCGCCATAGCAAAAGCGAATTCACCCTTCAGTTCAGGCGATACGCCACGCGCTATCACTACTGTGCTTCGCCCAGCACCCAAGGACGGATTTACGTTGAGATCGGCCATGGTCTCTCCAATGCGGATTTCTTCCGTATGAGATTGCTTTTAACTGCCGGTAGTTACCGATTTATTTACTCACAGCAGTCAATATGACGAAAATCACATCAATTGGAGTAATTGCCATGAACCCTTTGGGTACATCTCTTGTTACGTCTCAAGGTCAACCGAGCAATACTGAAAAGCTCCGAGCGCTTTCCATTGAGCTAGAAACAACGTTTCTTACGGAAATGTTAAAGCATTCTGGCCTCGGATCGACTCAAAATACATTCAGTGGCGGCATTGGAGAAGAACAGTTTTCATCCATGCACCTACAAGAAACTGCAAAACAAATAACGCGAACAGGTGGTATTGGACTTGCAGAGAATATTTTTAAATCTCTGGCTGCGAGAGAAAAGTAATGGCGAATTTTAGTCAGATACTTCTACGCCTCGAGAGCCTACTAGAGGCTGAAGCGAAATTATTAATGGCAGGCGCACTACAAGACTTACCTCAAATAGACGATGCTAAAAATAGAATATGGAGCATACTTCTAGAAATTCGCGATAGCGGAAACGCTAGCGATTTGTCGCGAATTCAAAAAATGG
Organism: Thalassobacter sp.; assembly: GCF_982993085.1. Classification (NCBI taxonomy): domain Bacteria; kingdom Pseudomonadati; phylum Pseudomonadota; class Alphaproteobacteria; order Rhodobacterales; family Roseobacteraceae; genus Thalassobacter; species Thalassobacter sp. Next base: position 27,337 of record NZ_CEZFMW010000003.1, read on the forward strand.
CAGCACACAACGCGAAGTTACTTATAGCGGCAAAAGAGGGTGTCGCGCTGGCAAGGAAGCTACGACGCGCATTGAATAGCGGTTCCAATCCCTTGTCTACTTATGGCGCCAACGGTCAGAAATCTACAGTTGCGAACGCAAGACGAAGCCAACTAAATTCGAGATCATTTTAAAGAAAACTCTTATTATTCTGCATTTTTTTCAGCAGCTTGATTAGCACAGTCTTAGCAATACTCCGCAATAATCACCCAAGCATCGAAGGGTGCGTGGCACGCCGCCACCGCGTCAGAAGGACGTATCATCTCACACGCATGGAGCGGGTGGAATCTTTGACTGTACCGCAAAAGCGGTACGCAAAACGGGAACGTTAATAATGTCTAGCATTCTGACAAACAATGGCGCGATGGTTGCGCTGCAAACGCTAAAATCTGTAAATTCCAACTTGGCCAAAACACAGGCAGAAATTTCGACTGGTAAGACGGTAGAAACAGCAAAAGACAATGCTGCAATTTGGGCTATTTCTAAAATTATGGAATCTGATGTAAAGGGGTTTAAAGCAATCTCTGACAGCTTGTCTTTGGGGCAATCAACTGTAGAGGTTGGTCGCCAAGCTGCTGAAACAACGACCGAACTTCTGCAAGACATTAAAGCCAAGATTGTTGCAGCTCAAGAAAGTAACGTTCCACGAGAAACGATCCAGGACGACATCAGTGCACTACGAGATCAGATTAAATCCGTGACAAACGCTGCACAGTTCAACGGTCTCAATCTGGTTAATGGGACCGACGATGTTTCTATTCTTTCGTCGCTGGATCGAAATAGCGATGGGACCGTTGTATCTAGTAGCATTAGCGTGGCGCGGAGTGATCTTACGACTGAAGCAGGCACCTACGGGAATGGCGGCGGAACAATCAACAGTGCGATCACCAGCTCGAACACTCAGATTGATAAAGACGCCAGCGCGAACCAATTGAATATCACGTTTGGAGGTACAGCCACCGACGGTGATACCATCACCCTTGCAGGGCTCGAGTTCAGCGATAATTCGAACACAGCAGCCGCACGAGCAACTGCCGTTGCCACAGCCATCAACGCAGCAAACCTGACTGGCATCACAGCAAGTGATGCATCCGGTGTTCTGACTCTCACGAACACCAACAGCTTTGCTGAGTTTGAAGTTGGATTTGACGCTGGCGGTGCAAACACCTTTGTCGTCGATAACGAAGAAGATGACAGCTTCGACGTCGCATCAACCAGCGCTGCTGGCACCACCCAATTGAGCCGCCGAGCTGAAGAAGTGACGCTCACCGGAACGACCCAAGTTAACGAAGGTGACAGCTATCGGATCACCTTAGGCGGCACGAACTACGACTACATCGCCGGTAAGGGTGAGACCATGGAGGACATCGCACGTGGCCTGAAGACGGCTGTTGATGGCGGAGCCGTCAATGGTGTGTCTACACAAGTTGCGAAGGAAGGTGACGATTGGAAGGTCCTGATCGACTATGAGGGTTCAGCCGCGAACATCTCGCTTGCTGATGACGCGCAAGAGGGTGGCAAAGCCTCGGGCGGCCTGTTCGGATTAGACAAGCTAGACGTGACAACTGACAAGGGCGCAACCGCAGCTTTGGACAATATTGAAACCTTGATCCAAAATTCCATTGATGCCGCTGCAAGCTTTGGTTCGGCACAAGGCCGTATTGAGACGCAATCCAACTTTGTTTCGAACATGACCGATGCACTAAAATCGGGCATTGGCTCAATGGTGGATGCCGACATGGAAGAGGCCTCTGCGCGCCTACAGGCACTTCAGGTTCAGCAGCAGCTTGCGACCCAGTCGCTTTCTATCGCGAACCAGGCACCACAGTCGATCCTCTCGCTGTTCAGATAAGCACGTAACTCTCGCTGACGCGTCGCAACGGCGCGTCAGCCCCACTTAAGCTACGTACACGAGATTGGAGAACCCGCCGTGACCCCCCACGCACTCGCTAAATCAGCCTATGCCCCGCAGAACGCTTTGACCAACGACCCCAAGAGGATCGAGTTTGCTGCATTTACTCATGTGACCAAAATGCTGACAGAAGTCCAAAGCGGCAAACGCCTGCCGTTGGGCTACAAAGCGGCCGCAATGCACGATAACAGACGCCTCTGGACCGAAATCGCAGCATTGGTCGCAGATGATGACAATCAATTGCCCAAAGACCTTCGCGCGCGCTTATTTTACTTGGCTGAGTTTGTTGCTCAGCATAGCAGCAAAGTATTTTCACAAGACGCCAGCGTCCAACCTTTGATTGATATCAACACAGCAATAATGAGCGGCCTAAACGCTCAGGAGGCCTCGTAATGTCTGGTCTTGTCCTAAAACTCAGCCCTCGTGAACGCGTATTGATCAATGGCGCCGTCATCGAAAACGGAGAGCGGCGATCGCGTATCAACATCGTTTCGCCCAACGCAAATATCCTGCGACTGCGCGATGCCATCCATCCCGAAGAAGCCAACACGCCGGTTAAGCGTATTTGTTACATCACCCAATTGATCTTATCAGGCGACGTCGACACCGAAGTTGCGCGCCGTCAGTTACTCACGGGCGTCGAGCAATTGAGCCAAGTTTTCAAAGATCCTGACAGCCGCGAGATCCTTGCGATTGCGACCAGCCACCTCGTGGAAGCCAACTATTATCCTGCCTTAAAGACCCTCAGATCTCTCTTGGATCGTGAAGAGCGGCTCTTGGCAGTGCAGATGTCATGACATTTCAACCCATCATTCCGGTGGGTGGAATCGCTGGCTGGCAAATCTTGCAGCGTACAGAAAACTCACAAAGAGAGACTTATGCAGCAAGTGGACAAACGAAACGCGATCTTGACTATTTTCGCGAAAAGATTGGCGACATCAAAACGCCTGAGCAACTCGTGGGTGACTTCCGCCTCCTACGGGTTGCCTTGGGCGCTTTTGGCCTCGATGACGATATCGGCAACAAGTACTTCATCAAAAAAGTGCTAGAGGACGGATCCACTAATGATGACGCGCTTGCAAATAAGCTGTCGGACAAACGTTATCTTGCCTTAGCAAAGGCGTTCGGCTTTGGCGATTTTAATACGCCCAACACCGCTCTCTCAACATTTCCAAACGAGATCGCAGCAAAATTTACGGACCGTAGTTTTGAGGCCGCTGTTGGGCAGACAAACGACGATATGCGACTTGCGCTCAACATGCGTCGTGAAATCGGAGAACTTGCGGAAGCCTCAACCTCGCAAACGACTAAGTGGTTCACGATTTTGGGGACACCACCACTTAGGGCCGTATTCGAAGGCGCTCTAAACTTGCCCACAAGCTTCGGGAGCCTACCAATCGATCGTCAGCTAGAAGAAATCCAAATTCGTGCAGAAAGCGTTTTGGGCACATCCGACCCAACAGATTTAGCCACCCCCGAAAGGTCTGAGCTGTTGATCCAACGGTTTTTGGTATCCAGCTCGATTGAAGGAAGCAGTGGGATCAATTCGCCAGCGGCCAACGCCTTGGTTCTATTGGGCGGTCGCTAGAACGCTCCGCGTAAAACCTGATAGGCCACTGCGGTTACAGTATTCGCGAGGTTGAGGGAGCGAATATGTTCAGATCGCATCGGCAAATTCACGACTTGCTGTTCCGAGCCGACTAGCAAATCTTTGGGCAACCCTTTGGTCTCCCTACCAAAAACAAGGTAAGGACTATCAGGAAAGTCGACATCGTAAATCGATCGCGCCCCGAACTCTTCAAAAAAGAAAGTTACATCAGGCGGTGGTTTCCGAACCGCAGCGAACTGCTCCCATGTATCAAACTCAGTCAGGTCGACATGCTTCCAATAGTCCAGTCCCGCACGACGGACAGTTTTGTCGGACAATTCGAAACCGTAAGGTTTGATCAGGATCAATTCCATATCAAGGGCGACGCAGGTTCGGCCAATCGCGCCCGTATTTCCGGGGATTTCGGGCGCAACCAAAACGATCTTGGGACGATTACTCATTGTATGGCACCAAACCGGCGGATTAAGCGCGACTGCAAGACCCGCGCCCGGCGCGACCAAGTCCGCCCACCGGGGGGCCGTTCACGCTCCGCTTTGGAGAGTTGCCTTCGCGTTGGCAAATCCGCAGAGAATATGGCGAATGCGACAGAGCTCTCTGGGTTGCCAGACACATCCGCGTATCCGGCCAAGCCACTGACGAAATTCAGCGTTCCCGTTTTTGCCTGCACATCATATGCTTCCGCGCCATCCTCGCTGTCGCGCAATTTGAAAGGCTTCAAAATCGGGCGCAATCGGCGTTGTGCTTTGTCCGATGCTAAAACTCTCACAACATCTCGCGCCGCAACTCGGCTCGCATCCCCCAGCCCCGAGTGATCCACAAGATCGACGTGACCCGTACCAAATTCTTGCTCAACCCACACGGACATAGCCTTCGCGCTTTGCCGCAGGTTTAATGCACCCGACGCCGTCAATCCCACACACTCTGCTGTCAAATTGGTAGAGTATTTCAACATGTCCGCACAGATCTCTTCCAAGGGTCGGCTTTGAACTGTCGCAAGCACCTTTATTGATGGCAACGATGTGGCTTCGGCATATCCCTTCACGACAATGCCATGTGATCGCAACAGCGTTGTCATAACATCCGCCACATAAGCAATTGGCACTCGAACCGGCAGCCAGCGCCCCCCTTTTTTGCCAAGCGCGCCTCTTGCGACTGACCACTGCTCGCGCTCAGGCATGTCCTGATAGGCAAATACTGGGGCAGAGCGATCCACGACATCCATAGCAATAGTCTGCACACTTGGCCGATAGCGCGCAGCTCGCGCCTGTAGCGAAATCTCATACCCGGACTGGGCCATCCGCCATTCGAAATGCACGCGATTAAAGTTCAGATTCATTCCCGAAACGGCAGGATTATAGCCCACATGATCAGGCTGGCTTGCATCAATCATATCGCTCTGCGGCAAACGCCCGCCCCAAATAAGCAAACGCCCAGTGACTTCGCGCAGACCAGCGGCCTTGGCTTGTGATGCCAAATTGGCCAAATCATCAGTCGTGAGGGTCGGATCACCGCCCCCAAGCAGCACCAGATCGCCGTCCAGCCGGCCATCGATTATCTTGCCTGTGTAGCCAAGCTGCGTTTCGAAACAGAACGCTGAACCCAATCGTTCCAATCCATAAAGCGCCGTCAAAGCCTTTGCCACACTCGCCGGTGGAAGGGCGCGCAGGGGTGAAGATGACGCCAGAATTCGCCCATCTTTTAGGTCAGAAAAAACCAGCGACGTTTGCCCAGACAGCTTGGATGCACGTACCAGCTCCTGCGCACTGGGCAACGCCCCGTCGGGTCGCATCACAGGTCGAACCGACTGCGCCGGGCCGTTAGCCAATGCAGGCCCCGCCACACCTGCGAGCAGCCCGTGCAAAAAGAAACGTCGGTCCATAGACAAGCCCTCGTGTCGAAGTCCCTACACTAAACGAAAAGCACCGCCCCACCACCCGAAATCATGGTCTTGCGTGTGGCCCTACGCCTGATACGGCTGCGTTATGAATGCACGAATTCCACTAAGCGCAGTTGGGCTTATGCTGCTTGGCATGTCCTTCATTCCCATGGGGGACACGGCGGGCAAACTGCTCATGGCGTGGTACGCCGTCGACACTGGCTTCATCGCTTGGAGCCGCTTTTTCCTTGGCGCCACTCTCGCGTTCATCATGCTCCGCCAAGTGCCACCCCTAAAATTGATGCTGGACTGGCGCATCTGGCTCCGTGGTTGGCTCATCGCGGGCGGCATCCTAAGCATTCTTACCGCCCTCAAAACAGAACCCATCGCGAGCGTTTTTGGCGCCTTTTTTATTGGCCCCGCGGTCAGCTACATACTTTCTGTTTGGCTCCTGAACGAGCCGTTTTCACTTCAGCGATTTCTACTCGTGATCCTTGGTTTCATTGGCGTTTTACTGGTGGTTCAACCCGGCCCCAATATGAGTGTTGGCTTACTATTCGCCGTTCAAGCCGGCGTGTTCTATGGCGCATTTTTAACGACCGCAAAGTGGCTCGCACCCGTGGCCCCCGCCCCGCATTTGCTTTTGAGCCAGCTGCTGGTCGGCAGCATCCTCCTAGCGCCTATTGGCCTGCCTGCTTTACCGGAATTCTCGGCACCTGTCGCCGGCCTCACGTTCTTATCCGCTGGATTTTCCGCAGCTGGGAACATGCTATTGATCGTAGCCTATGGGCGCGCAACTGCATCCGCGTTGGCGCCTTTTGTCTACTTTCAAATTGTTGCAGCAACCACGCTAGGTGCGATCGTATTCGCCACTCTGCCCGATGCACTGACATGGATCGGCCTCGCAGTCATTTTGATCGCGGGCACGGCTGCCGCACTCATACGCCGCTAGCTCACGTCGCTATTTGCTACGGCGTTTCACCCCGCCACGCTGTCCGGGCCGACCAGCAGTTGAACGTCCAGACATTTTAGTGGCATCCGCGACAGCCTTATCAATCACCGACTGACGCGCCAATGGATCATCTGACACTGCCAAATCCACAGCCTCAAGCCGCTTCACCTCATCGCGCAGTCGCGCCGCCTCTTCAAACTCTAGGTTCTCAGCCGCCTTGCGCATATCCACGCGCAGCCCATCCAAATGCGCTTGAAGGTTCGCACCGACCATCGGCGTATCAACCGTTGCAGTGACGCGGTTCATATCGACATCGCCCTTATAGAGCCCAGCCAACACGTCCTCGACATTCTTTTTCACGGTCGCAGGTGTGATGCCGTGCTCTTCATTATAGGCCATCTGCCTGTTACGGCGTCGCTCGGTTTCGCGCAGGGCGCGCTCCATTGAGCCGGTGATCCGGTCCGCATACATGATCACGCGTCCATCCGCATTCCGCGCGGCGCGACCAATGGTTTGGACCAACGACGTCTCAGACCGCAAAAAGCCTTCCTTGTCGGCATCCAAAATTGCGACCAGCCCACATTCAGGAATATCCAAGCCCTCTCGGAGTAGGTTAATCCCGATCAGCACGTCGAATGCACCAAGCCGCAAATCGCGCAGAATTTCGATCCGCTCAATCGTATCGATATCAGAGTGCATGTAACGCACTTTAATACCCTGCTCATGCATGTACTCGGTCAAGTCTTCGGCCATGCGCTTGGTCAGCGTCGTCACCAGCGTCCTGTAACCTGCCGCTGTTACGCGACGCACCTCATCCAACAGGTCATCCACCTGCATATCAACGGGTCGGATTTCCACCAACGGGTCCAATAGGCCTGTGGGTCGGATCACTTGTTCAGTAAACACACCGCCTGTTTGTTCAATCTCCCATGCCGCCGGTGTGGCAGAAACAAAGACCGATTGGGGCCGCATCGCGTCCCATTCCTCAAACTTGAGAGGGCGGTTATCCATACACGACGGCAGGCGGAAACCGTGCTCGGCCAAGGTGAATTTGCGCCGATAGTCACCTTTGTACATGCCGCCAATTTGGGGCACGGAAACGTGGGATTCATCGGCAAAGACAATCGCATTATCCGGGATGTATTCGAACAATGTGGGGGGCGGCTCACCGGGGGCGCGGCCCGTCAAATAGCGAGAGTAGTTTTCAATGCCATTGCAAACACCCGTGGCCTCTAGCATCTCAAGATCGAATTTAGTGCGTTGCTCTAGGCGCTGCGCCTCTAACAACTTACCCTCACCCACCAGCTGATCGAGCCGCATTTGCAGTTCAGATTTGATGCCCTTAACGGCCTGTTGCATAGTCGGGCGCGGGGTCACGTAGTGGCTGTTGGCGTAAACACGTATCTTATCGAATGAGCCGGTTTTTGCACCCGTAAGAGGATCAAATTCAGTGATTGCCTCCAATTCGTCCCCAAAGAACGATAACTTCCAAGCACGATCATCAAGGTGCGCAGGCCACACCTCAAGGCTATCCCCACGAACGCGAAAGCTGCCACGTTGGAACGCTGCATCGTTGCGCCGATATTGCTGCGCCACCAGGTCCGCCATGACTTTGCGCTGATCGTATTCATCACCGGCAACCAAATCCATGGTCATGGCGCCATACGTCTCGACCGAGCCGATACCGTAGATACACGACACCGACGCCACAATGATCACATCATCACGCTCCAACAACGCACGCGTCGCAGAGTGACGCATGCGGTCAATCTGTTCGTTAATCTGGCTTTCTTTCTCGATGTAAGTGTCCGAGCGCGCAACGTAGGCTTCAGGCTGGTAATAGTCATAATAGCTGACAAAGTACTCGACGGCGTTGTCCGGAAAGAAGCCTTTGAACTCACCATAAAGCTGGGCGGCAAGCGTCTTGTTGGGGGCCAGAATGATCGCCGGACGCTGAGTTTCTTCGATGACCTTGGCCATCGTAAACGTTTTGCCCGTGCCTGTCGCGCCAAGCAGAACCTGATCTTGCTCGCCCGACAAAACGCCTTGGCTGATCTCTTTGATGGCTGTCGGCTGGTCCCCTGCCGGAGAGAACTCAGTCGCCATCACAAAGCGTTTGCCCCCCTCAAGCTTCGCGCGGGGAGCCTCAATCGTTACATCGGTCATGCCATGATTCCTCTTACGACTCCCAAATTGAGGCGATCGTAGCGCAATTCAAGGTCATAGATTGGTGCCATTTCATCTAAATTCACGAAGGAAATCCTATTTATGCGTGCAATTTCTGCGCCTTGTGAAACTAAGTCAAATTTTAGGAAAGTTGTTACAACTTAAGGGTGAAAAAATACTCGACCTAACTTTTAGATAGGTCTATGGTTAACGGGCAAGCAGCAGATCGATTGTCGGTCGGGGTCGTACCACCCACCCCACCCCTCGCTCCCTCGAGCCCGACTGACAATCACTCTCCCTACATCAACAGTGACATGCCGCCTCGGATTGCCCGTGATCCCTTGCGCGGATGTGCGATGTGGAGGATAAGAAGTGCAACGACGACAGGAGCTTCCCATGCGCGCACGCATTTACTGCCCAGCACGAACCGCAATGCAATCCGGCACCGCGAAAACAAAGTCTTGGGTTTTGGAATACGCGCCCGCATCGGCACGCGAAGTGGACCCTTTGATGGGGTGGACCTCGTCGTCCGATACTCAGTCCCAAGTCAAACTAACGTTCGACAGCCAAAAAGCCGCCGAGGCCTACGCAAAGTCCAAGGGGCTCGACTATGTCGTGCAAAAACCAAAAGCCAGAGCCGCCAATGTGCGCGCAGGCGGATACGGTGAAAACTTTGCAACCAACCGCCGCGGCGTCTGGACTCACTAGCCCCATTCGCCTTTTTTGCGGATTTCAGAACTTGAAATGCGTTGCATGGGGATATTGACGAAGCTCCATGCCGGGGCGGAATGATGCCCCAACCCAAAGGCATTGCGCTTGCGCACGCGATATTTCGAATACAGTTGCGCAACCTTTGATGTCCGTGCTGGTATCCGGTCACCGGGCCGTGCCAGCACCCCTAGCGGGACACGTTCGATAATCTCATGCCACCGCTCCCAGCGATGGAACTGTGCCAAATTATCAGCACCCATCAGCCAAACGAAACGCACCCCCGGATAGCGCAATTGCAAAGCCGCGATGGTTTCGGCCGTGTAGCGAGTGCCCAGTTGCACCTCAATATCCGTAACCTTTACGCGAGGATGCTGCATCAAGCCGCGCGCGTGGGTCAATCGTGTTTCCAGCGACACTGGGCCACGTGATTTTAGCGGATTTCCCGGTGTGACCAGCCACCAAACATGATCGAGACCAAAACGTTTCAACGCCTCACGCGTGATATGCACGTGCCCTGCGTGAGCCGGGTCAAATGACCCGCCCAACAGCCCGATCACCTGACCGGGGCGCGCATATGGAAGGCCTGAACCCATGCTTTTGCGTGCCATGCGCAGCACGGGGGCGCAAGCCTACTCGGCAGCGACAGGTTCGGGCGTTGCCAAAGTGACGATATCTTGCATAATCCGGTTCAGCTCAAAGTCTTTGGGCGTGTAGACTTGCGCCACGCCAAAGGATCGCAGCTTTTCAGCATCCTCATCAGGAATGATCCCGCCGACGACAACAGGCACGTTACCCAAACCTGCTGCACGCATTCGGTCCATCACATCCGCGATCAGCGGCACATGAGAACCCGATAGGATCGACAGGCCAACCACATGTGCCTCATCCTCGAGGGCCGCTTTTACAATCTGCTCTGGCGTAAGCCGAATGCCCTCATACGCGATATCCATCCCGCAATCACGGGCGCGGAAGGCGATCTGCTCCGCCCCATTTGAATGCCCATCCAAGCCCGGCTTGCCCATCAGAAACTTCAACCGACGACCAAGCTTGTCGCTGACGGCATCAACCGCCGCACGCAAGTCATCCAAACCTTCGGTCTTGTTGGACACCGAGCGGGAGACGCCCGTGGGACCACGATATTCACCATGCACTTTGCGCATCACGCCGGACCATTCGCCCGTGGTCACACCTGCTTTTGCAGCAGCAATCGAGGGACCCATAACGTTTTCCCCATTTTGTGCGGCTGTCCGCAGGTCCGCAAGTGCGGCCTCAACGGCGTTTGCATCGCGGATGTCTTTCCATGCGTTCAAGCGGTCAATCTGCTCCTGCTCGACGGCTGGATCAACGACCATGATCCCGCCTTCCTCATCGACCAATGGCGAAGGCTCACCTTGCTCATACTTGTTCACACCGACGACGACGGTCTCGCCACGCTCGATCCGGTTAAGGCGATCTGCATTACTCTCAACCAAGCGGGACTTCATGTATTCGATCGAGGCAACAGCACCGCCCATCGCATCCAGATTGGCCAATTCTGCCCGAGCGCCGTCTTTCAACGCCTCCACTTTGGCGTCTACTGCGGGGTTCCCATCAAACAGGTCAGGATATTCCAATAGGTCCGTTTCCAGCGCCAAAATCTGTTGCATCCGAAGGGACCATTGCTGATCCCATGGGCGTGGCAGGCCCAAGGCCTCATTCCAAGCGGGCAACTGCACTGCCCGCGCACGTGCCTTTTTCGAAAGCGTCACCGCCAGCATTTCGATCAAGATCCGGTACACATTGTTTTCTGGCTGCTGCTCCGTAAGGCCCAGCGAATTCACCTGAACGCCATAGCGAAAACGGCGCATCTTGGGGTCTTCAACACCATAACGCTCCCGGCAAATCTCATCCCACAGATCGACAAAGGCGCGCATCTTACACATCTCGGTCACAAAACGGATACCTGCGTTCACAAAGAATGAAATTCGCCCAACAAGCGTCGGGAAGTCATCAGCCGGGACGCGCGGGCGCAGTTCATCCAACACAGCAGTCGCAGTCGCCAACGCAAAGGCCAACTCCTGCTCTGGTGTCGCACCCGCCTCTTGCAAGTGATAGGAACATACGTTCATCGGGTTCCATTTCGGCACGTTGGTGTAGCAATAATCGGCCACATCCGCGATCATCTTGAGCGATGGGACAGGCGGTAAAATGTAAGTGCCACGGCTAAGGTATTCTTTGATCAGGTCATTTTGCACAGTGCCTTGTAGCTTGGCCACGTCAGCGCCTTGCTCTTCCGCCACGGCGATATACAGCGCCAACAGCCATGGCGCCGTCGCGTTGATCGTCATCGACGTGTTCATTTGCTCCAGCGGAATATCCTGAAACAACGTGCGCATATCGCCCAAGTGACTCACAGGCACACCAACTTTACCAACCTCACCACGGGCTAAAATATGATCGCTGTCGTACCCTGTCTGGGTCGGCAAATCGAAAGCAACGGACAAGCCTGTCTGCCCCTTCGCAAGGTTCGATCGGTAAAGCGCGTTGGACGCTGACGCTGTGGAGTGCCCTGCGTACGTCCGAAACAGCCAAGGACGGTCTTTTTTCACGGCTGGTGCGTCGGACATGGGGAGCTCCTGAATCAGTTTCGGACATTTTATTCCGCTGAAACCTTATTATGCGACAGAATATAACGCTGTCAATCGCTGCGCTGCGGCATTGCACTCTGCACCCACCATTTACCACCGCACAAAAACACGTCAGGGTGAACGCCACCATGTTTGACACCGTCGCAATCCCCGTTTGGGCCATCGTGCTCACTGGCCTTTTGGCCCTTATCGCCGCATTGGACAAAATCCTGCTGCCATCGGTCCGCTGGTTTCTGCGGCGTCGGCTGGAGCGTGCGGTTGAGCGTTTGAACACGCGGCTAGAACGGCCAATCCAACCATTCAAACTGGCGCGCCGGTTCGATACGATCCAGCGCCTGTCTTATGATCCAGAGGTTGCCCGCGCCATCGCGGAACATGCAGCAGAAAACAACATTCCCGAGCAGGTTGCCTTTGAAAAAGCCCAGCGCTACGCGCGCGAAATTGTGCCGGGGTTTTCTGCCTTTACCTATTTCGGCTTCGCGATCCGTGCCGCTAAATGGCTATCCAAATCGCTCTACCGTGTACGGCTTGGCTATTTCGACGAAGAAGCCCTGCGCGCAGTCGACCCCGACGCTACCGTCATTTTCGTGATCAACCATCGATCTAATATGGACTATGTGTTGGTGACCTGGCTTGCGGCAGAACGATCCGCACTGGCCTATGCGGTGGGCGAATGGGCGCGTGTTTGGCCCTTGCAACAGTTGATCCGCGCTTTGGGTGGCTATTTCATACGTCGGCGTCAACTGAACCCGCTCTATCGCAAAGTCCTTTCCCGCTATGTGCAAATGGCCACCGAAGGCGGCGTGACCCAAGCAATGTTCCCCGAGGGTCGCCTGAGCATGGATGGCAATTTGGGGGCACCCAAGCTGGGCCTGCTAAGCTATGTGATTGCGGGCTTCACCCCTGGGCAGAGCCGCGAAGTGGTGTTTGTACCTGTAGGACTTAACTACGACCGCGTGATTGAAGACCGTGTTCTGACTCGTGCAAAGGACGCCTCAAACGGCTCTACCCGGCGCTTTCGGCTACGGCCCATCATGATTTTGCGTTACCTCTATCTGCACCTCCTGCTGCGCCTGCGAGGAGGATTCCACCGGTTTGGCTACGCCGCGGTCAGCTTTGGCGCGCCCCTATCATTAACGGCATTTCTAGAACGCGATAGCGAGAACACCGCCGAGGCCCTTGCAAAGGAGCTAATGGGGCGGATTGACCATATCCTACCGGTTTTGCCCGTGCCCATCATGGCGTCGGTCATTCGCGATCGCGCACCTTTGCCCCTGTCTGAGCTGCATGAAGCGTTTGAAGGGTATCTCGCTAAAATTCAGGAAACAGGCAGCCACGTGCATATTCCGCGCACGGACATGGCATATGCGGCAGAGGTTGGTCTGCGCGCACTCACGCTGCGCGGCATCGTGGAAACGCATGACGGATTGCTGCAGGCCACCGAAAAGGAAGCGCGGCTTTTGCATTATTACGCGAATATGCTGCCCAAAGGGGCTGCTGACGCAGTATCAGATGCCTCAAGAGCAGACCTAAGACATAAAATTACCGAAAAGACATAATTAAGTTTGCATTATTGCGCGGCCGAGTTTACTTCATGTTGCAACGCAGCGTGGATGCGATTCTGCGACGCGGCAACTGAGAATTAAGTGGAGATGGAGTATGGCTTTGGACACGAACGCCGAACTGGCTGTGTATGACGCGCCGCAAAAGGACCTGTACGAAATGGGTGAGATGCCTCCCATGGGATACGTGCCCAAGCAAATGTATTCCTGGGCGATCCGTCGCGAGCGTCATGGCGATCCCGACAAAGCCATGCTCAAAGAAGTCGTCGAAGTCCCTACTCTAGACAGCAACGAGGTTCTCGTTCTCGTGATGGCTGCGGGCGTCAACTACAACGGCGTGTGGGCAGCCCTTGGCCAGCCGATCAGCCCCTTTGACGGCCACCAACAACCCTACCACATCGCCGGGTCGGATGCGTCTGGCATCGTTTGGGCCGTCGGTGACAAGGTAAAGCGCTGGAAAGTTGGCGACGAAGTTGTGGTTCACTGCAACCAAGACGACGGCGACGATGAGGAATGCAACGGTGGCGATCCGATGTATTCTCCCACCCAGCGGATTTGGGGCTATGAGACGCCTGACGGGTCGTTTTCGCAATTCACACGGGTGCAGGCGCAGCAGTTGATGCCACGCCCCAAGCACCTGACGTGGGAAGAAAGCGCGTGCTACACGCTGACGCTGGCCACAGCCTACCGCATGCTTTTCGGCCATGAACCTCATGACCTGAAGCCCGGTCAAAACGTTCTGGTGTGGGGAGCGTCTGGCGGTCTTGGGTCTTATGCGATCCAACTGATCAACACGGCAGGCGCCAACGCCATCGGTGTGATTTCCGACGAAGACAAGCGTGAATTCGTCATGGGGCTTGGCGCCAAAGGCGTGATCAACCGTCGCGATTTCAACTGCTGGGGTCAGATGCCCACAGTTAATACTCCTGAATACGCCGTGTGGTTCAAAGAGGCGCGCAAATTCGGCAAGGCCATCTGGGACATCACCGGCAAGGGCGTGAACGTCGACATGGTCTTCGAACACCCCGGTGAGAGCACATTCCCTGTCTCGAACCTTGTGTGCAAAAAGGGTGGTATGGTTGTCATCTGTGCCGGCACCACGGGCTTCAACTGCACATTCGACGTGCGTTACATGTGGATGCATCAAAAGCGCCTTCAAGGGTCGCACTTTGCGCACCTGAAGCAAGCGGCAGCAGCCAACAACCTGATGGTCGAGCGTCGTCTTGATCCATGCATGTCCGAGGTGTTCCCATGGGACGACCTGCCCGAGGCGCACATGAAAATGCTCCGCAATGAGCATAAGCCTGGCAATATGTCCGTTTTGGTCCAAGCCCCCAAGACCGGGCTGCGCACTCTAGAAGACGTGCTGGAAGCTGGCCCAAAAGCTTAATTAGAATCACTACGAAGCATGGCCCGCGCAAAGAGATTTGCGCGGGCCATTTGCGTTGCGAAACACAGTCTGAGCGATTTCTGAGCCTTAATTTGCCCCCCCTCACTATTTCTGGGGAGGGAATTATCGCGAATTTCACGGAAAAGCGTCGAATGGTAGTGTCGTCTTTACCAACCGTTAACCATTCAAAGGGGACTCTGGTGATGTCGAAAGACTGGATTATTGACGTGCTGACCGACCTGCGGGCATTTGCGCATCTTAACGAGCTACCATCATTGGCTGAACACCTCGATGACACAGTACTCGTGGCTGCGGCAGAGCTCGCGGAGAACGCGCCGCACCGCCAAAATGGAACTGTGGTGTATGACGCGACGACTAGAAACATTTCTGGACAGCCTCACTCAGGCCTCAAGTCTTGATGACCTTCAGTCGTCAGTCGTCCGCTTGCGCGATGTCTATGAGGTGGAACACCTCGTCTATCACTCGGTTAAGTCCACCGGTCAGCAATACGCCGCGCTGACTTATGACCCCAGTTGGGTCGATCATTATGTTGCGGAAGGTTTCGAAAAGATTGATCCCGTGGTGCAAGGTTGTTTCCAACGCTTTACTCCTGTGGATTGGAAACGTCTTGACTGGTCGCACAAAAGTGCGCGCACCTTGCTTGGCGATGGAATTACTGCGGGTTTGGGCAACCAAGGGTTTTCAATTCCCATCCGCGGTCCTTCCGGGCAGTTCGCCCTGTTCACCGTGAACCACAAAGCAAGTGATGAACAATGGGCCTCCTTCACAACTGAATATATGCACGAACTGATCTTGGCTGCCCACTACATGAATGAACGTGCCCTCGCGATGGAGGGAAGCGACGAAATCAAAGCCGGGCAGTCATTGTCCCCGCGAGAAACAGACGCTTTGACGCTTTTGGCGGCTGGCATGAATCGATCTCAAGCTGCTGAGCGGCTGAAGATTTCAGAGCATACGTTACGGGTTTATATCGAATCCGCCCGGTTCAAGTTAGGTGCCGCGAACACAACCCACGCTGTAGCAAACGCACTTTTGCGGGGGCTCATCTGCCTCTGAGCAACTGCGGTTGCGCGATCTTTGTCTTCGCGCGCGCTAGGAAACCGTTAACCTGCGCGACCCTAGCTCCTCGTCCCTATCAAGGACGACAGGAGCTCCAAAATGATCCGCTATCTCTACGCCACCGAACTCGCCACCTTTCCTACATTAACCGATACCATGTTCCGTGACCGCGCCACGCAATTCCGCGATCGCCTCAAGTGGGATGTAAACGTCGATGAAAAAGGCTGGGAAACTGATCAATATGACGCGATGAACCCGCTTTACCTGATTTGGGAAAAATCGGACGGCACGCATGGCGGATCCATGCGGTTTCTGCCCACCACCGGCGACAATATGACCGCCGATGTATTTAACCACCTTACCGACGGCGTCACCATTCGCAGCCCTTTGATCTGGGAATGTACTCGGTTTTGCCTTGCTCCCGACGCCGCCCCAAATACTGCTGCGGCTTTGATGTTAGGCGCTGCCGAGCTTGGAATTGGCATGAACCTATCCCATTCAGTTGGGGTATTTGACGCTAGAATGCCCCGTATTTACAAACGCTTAGGCTGGGCACCCGACGTTTTGGGCACACACGATGGCATCTCCACTGGCCTTTGGGCCTTTCAACCGGACATGCGCGGCAAAATGGCAGCAAAAGCCGAAATCTCAACCGTATTGTCCGGTCAATGGTTCCAGAACGCATTTGGCCCTCTCCCCATGATGACCGGTTGATCCCACTGGCACACCGCCATGGCCTAGCCTAGTGTGCCGCCATGGCGAAAACACCCATCAAATTCTCCGACGATCAGGCTGACGCCTTTGATAGCATTTCAAATATATTGAAAAGCGCGGGCGTTAATCTTGATGATGCTTTGTTAACACCTTTGAGTGACGGGAAATCGAGTGTCACAGCTGTAATCGGCAAGGCCGGTAGCGGGAAAACACTTCTCCTCGCCAAGCTTGTAGAAGCACTACAGGACGCTGGCCTAGAGCTAGTTTCCGGCGACTATGAGGGCAAAAGCCGCAAGGACAAACGCACGCTCGCCGTGCTAGCTCCAACAAACAAAGCTGCCTCAGTTTTGCGCAATCGTGGTGTCCCCGCCACGACGATTCACCGCATTCTTTACACGCCAGTCTATGACCCTGAGTATGAAAAAATCGCTGAATGGCTGGCCGAAGATGGGAACCGCCCCAGGATCGCCGACATCACAGATGAGGCCTTGGATCGCGCCGCTCGCGTCTATTCCGAGACCAAATCAGTGCCAGCAGCATTGGCTGCCGCTGGGTTAAAGGGCTCTGACTTCATTACGGGATGGAAGCGCCGAGAATCTCCGTTAGACATTGGTTTTGTTGATGAATCTTCCATGCTGGACGAAAAACAGTACGATGACCTGCGTGAGATTTTTCCAACATTGGTTCTATTCGGAGATCCCGCACAATTGGCTCCGGTCGGCCAGTCCGGAGAAATGGTTTTTGATCGGCTCAGCGACAAGAAACGGCTGATCCTAAATCGCATCCATCGGCAAGCGGACGACAATCCAATCCTTGATCTTGCCCATGCGCTTGCCGATCCCGATCTAGATTTTTCCCGATTTGAAGATATGATCGAAGAGGCCGCGCAGAAAGACCCACGTGTGGAAGTTGCGGCGCGTGTAAATAGCGATTTGATGGCCCGCAGCCCCGTTTTGGTCTGGCGCAATGCAACACGTGTGCGCCTGATCCGTGCGTTTAGAATGGCCCACGAGGCGCCCGAAGATGCTCTACTCCCCGGTGAGCCTTTAATATGCGATGGGATCGAGCTGCCGCTTAAACATCGTAAACGCCGCATTGACCTAGAGGCACGCGGGTTAATCAAAGGTGCACAGGTCGTATACCTAGGCCCCGGGCGGAAACCAGGGTTCTCGCGTCTTCATGTTGTCGGTGCACCGGACCCTCAAATTTCAGCCGCGTCGATCGTCAAAATCGAACTGCCGGATGAGGATGAGCCATTTCTCCCATTCGCGGCTCACATGGGCGCTGCATTTCTGCATGGTGCTGCTGTCACAATCCACAAGGCTCAAGGATCTCAATGGGATGAAGTACAGGTCTTTGCGCCAGATTTGTACGCAGCATCTCGCGCTGGTCGTATGGAAGCAGGCCAAGCTCTTTGGAAACGCCTCGCCTATGTGGCGATCACACGTGCCGCATCGCGCTTAATTTGGGTGAAACGCTACGCCCTTGCACGCCCAGAGGGACTACTAAGCACCGACGATCTAAAGGCTCCGCCTACAGATTTCACACTCACGCACACACCCGCAGATGAATAACAGGAGAGCGCTGCCAAGAGCGCACAAGCCCCTGAAACTTCCTTAACACTCGTAAACGAGTTTACCCAACGCGTGGCGACATCAACGCTAAAGCGGAAGATGGCGCGCCCGGGCCCCACGCTCAATCGCGGCCGCATGCAGCCGATCAATCGCCAACTCGTAGCGCACTTCTTTTAGCAGCTCGAGCTCTGTCTGCTGCAACCGGCCATCGGCTGCTGCCACATCACAAGCCAATGCGTAAGCTGTCTCATAATGTGACACTGGGATCGCATTCTTGATCAACCCAAACAACGCGTCCAAGCCGTCTTCTTCTTCCAACAGATCAAACACAGTCTGTGCGGCCTGCTGCATGCGGTCGATATCATACTCCGCAAAAATCGGCAGATGGTTTACGATTTGCTGGATCGTCAACAACTCCGAGGTACGAATATTCGCATCCGATGCCGAAACCGCGATCATCAATGCGACCAGCGCATCTTGCGCAGTCATTGCTTGGGGGTTTTCTGTCACGGCGTATCGGCTTTCGTTTAAGGGCTATATGACCAATTTATTGACCCCAGACCCCACCCGCAATAGGGAGTGGTCGCATCTGTCCAAATCCGGACGCATTCAATAGGATAATTCCGATCATGAGCACTCTTCGCGACGCTGCACTCACCTCCAAGGCTTGGCCTTTTGAAGAGGCTCGCCGTCTGCTCAAACGGGTCGAAAAACGTCCTCCGGAAAAGGGCTATGTACTGTTCGAAACAGGCTATGGTCCCAGCGGCCTTCCCCATATCGGCACCTTTGGCGAGGTCGCCAGAACCACGATGGTGCGGCGTGCTTTTGAGGTAATCTCCGACATTCCAACGAAACTGATCTGTTTTTCTGACGACTTGGACGGAATGCGAAAAGTTCCCGGAAATGTCCCCAATCCGAGAGACCTAGACGAGCACCTCCAACGTCCCCTGACCTCGGTTCCCGACCCGTTCGGCGAATACGAAAGCTTTGGACATCACAATAACGCGATGCTCCGTCGTTTTCTTGATACATTTGGGTTTGAGTACGAATTCATCAGTTCCACTGAATTCTATCGCTCTGGGCAGTTTGATCCGGTGCTGCTGCGCGCGGCTGAAAAATACGACGATGTGATGGCAGTCATGCTCAAATCACTTCGCGAAGAACGGCGTCAAACTTATTCGATTTTCCTGCCGATTCACCCCGAAACGGGGCGCGTTCTTTACGTGCCGATGAAACACGTCGACGGTCAAAAGGGTGAAATCACGTTTGATGACGACACTGGCCGTGAATGGACGCTGCCCGTCACTGGGGGCAACGTAAAGCTACAATGGAAGCCTGACTTTGGCGCACGGTGGGCCGCTCTCGATGTCGATTTTGAGATGTATGGCAAAGATCACTCTACCAATACGCCAATTTATGACCGTATTTGCGAAATCCTTGGGGGCAAGAAACCTGAGCATTTCACCTATGAGCTTTTCCTAGATGAAAGCGGGCAAAAAATCTCGAAGACCAGCGGGAATGGCATCAGCATTGATGAATGGCTGACCTACGCGTCCTCCGAAAGCCTGTCTTACTTTATGTACCAAAAGCCCAAAACGGCGAAACGGATGCATTTTGATGTGATCCCGAAAGCCGTGGATGAGTATCATCAACAGCTTCGCGCCTATCACACGCAAGAACCCGAAAAGCAGGCTGCAAACCCGGTGTTTCACATCCACGGAGCAGACGTACCGCAATCTGATTTGGTGGTTCCATTTTCAATGCTGATGAACTTGGCAAGTGTAGCAAACGCAGAAAACAAAGACCAACTGTGGGGGTTTATCCAGCGTTATGCTCCTGAGGCAGCACCCGCAACCCATCCTGGCCTTGATGCAGCCGCGGGCTTTGCCGTCCGCTACTACAACGATTTTGTCCTTCCAAACAAAACCTATCGCGCCCCCAGCGAAATCGAACGCGAAGCGCTGATCGCATTGCGTGAAGGGTTGGCAGCGTGGGAGGGTGAGGCAGACGCAGAAGCGCTTCAAGGCCTCGTTTTTGCATGTGGTCGCGAGCGGTTTGACCCGATGCGTGACTGGTTCAAGGCGCTTTACGAAGTCCTGCTGGGCGCTTCGCAAGGACCACGCTTTGGGGGATTCATTGCTCTCTATGGCGTTACAGAAACAATCGCACTCATCGACTCTGCACTTGAAGGTCAACTCAACTGATTTGCCAAATGGCGTATTGCGGCTAGCATAAAGGGGAGCAAAACCCCGGAGGCTGCCATGCGCACTTTGCTTTTTTCGTTGATCCTGATCCTGAATGGGGTGTCTGCTCGGGCGGATGAAACAGCCATCCAATCTGTGATCCAATCGCAAATCACAGCTTTTAAGCAGGATGATTTTGTGACCGCCTTCACATACGCGAGCCCCACCATCCGTCAGCTTTTTGGAACACCAGAGCAGTTTGGCATGATGGTACGCCAAGGATATCCAATGGTGTGGCGCCCAGGCCAAGTTGACTTTCTACCATTGAAATCAGAGCCGAGCCGCACGTTTCAGGATGTCATGATCACTGACCAAGCAGGTGTAGTACACGTGCTACGCTATACGATGATCGAAGGCGGAGTCGGCTGGAAAATCAATGGCGTTCAAGTTTTGCAGCCACCGCAAGTTGGCGCTTGAATGGTAGCAATAGTGCCAGCGTGGCTCCGGCAACTGCGTTAAGCTTGTATGCCCCTAGTGTTGCCTTTTCTGATCTTTGATCAGCCGCTTTATGACCTGTGACCGAGCTTCATCCTTGGCCGCCATCTCTTTCACCGGCTGGGCACGAGCCATCGCCATAGCCAAATCTGCTTTCAAAGCATCACTCCGTTTTGCAGCCCAAATAGCATAGCGATCAGCAGCCGCTGCCTGCATCAGCGTACCGGCGGCCGTGGTCGCGCGCGCGGCGCTGACTTCACGCATCACTGCGTCAATTCCATCAATCTCGGCCCGATGGATGGATAACTTGGCTCGGCTCATCTCAGATTTTAGCTCTGTGATGTCTTTTAGCGCATTCAATTGCTTAACTTTTTGGTTCATTCCCGGCGGCTTCCTTTTGCTTTTTTGCGCATCTCATCAGCAAAACGAACCGCAATAGCGACGGCGGCAAAATGTTCCCGATTGATTGGCGCGCCAATTTCTACGGTGGCATGCAAAGCGCGGGCCGTTGGCGGGTCACGATGAATGGGCACGCCGTGTTCTGCGGCGACTTTTCGGATTTGCGCCGCAATTTCGTCCACCCCCTTGGCCACACACATGGGCGGCGTTGGATCTGTCGGAGACCACTTCAAGGCGACGGCATAATGCGTTGGATTGACGACAACCACTGCAGCGTCAGGCACATCCGCCAACATCTGATTGAGCGCGATTTCCTGTGCACGCTGACGGCGCTGCCCTTTGACATGCGGGTCCCCCTCGGCTTTTTTAGCTTCTTCTTTCAACTCTTGCTGTGACATCATTTGCTTTTTCAGATGATCAAAGCGCTGCCAAAAATAGTCGATCGCTCCAATCAGACCTGCAATAACGACCGCAATGACCAGAAATTCGCGAAGCAGCGCGCCCATCAGTGCTACCAACTGACCCGGCTCGGCGTTCATCGCGCCGATCATTGGGTCCATGTTGCTCGCTAAAAACCAGATCAAGACGCCAGAAATAATGATAAGTTTTACGGCTGACTTTAGGAACTCAAACAGGCCCGAAGGCCCGAATTTCTGCTTCGCATTGCTCAGAAGCGAAACCTTTGAAAGCTTAGGCTCCAGCTTGGTTGGCGCAAACACAATGGCTTGCTGCGCAACCAATGAGATCAGTGTTCCAAAGGCAGGAAAAATAAAAAATGCCGCTGCCGCCAGGCCTGCTGCCAGTAGCAACTCACCATGGAGGTGCGCGCCACCTGGAGACAACAGCGTTTCGGAATAGGCGTCCGCGTTTTCCAAAAGCCCGCTAGAGAACCGTCCAAAATAGGACAAAGCAGCAGGTGCTGCGATCCCGAGACATAGTAGAAGACCCGCATAGCTGGCAGCCGTATGAAGGTCGGTAGATTTGACAAAATCCCCCTTCCGGCGCGCTTCGAGCAGCTTTTGCTCCGTCGCTTCATGGGATTTTTCAGAACTGTCATCGTCGCTCATGGCAAAGCCTGCAGAGGTGCTGCGAGCACCGCATCAAACCGCTCCAACCAAATCGGCAAGAGGATCGGAAGCGAGATGAACAAAAGGATCATGCCCCCGGCCGTGATCGCTGGCGCACCAACGAAGGCAACCATCAGCTGTGGCATCGCTTTGTTTATGATGCCCATCGCGACATTATAAATAAGAGAAACTAAGACGAAGGGCGCGGCTAATACGAACCCCAATCCAAAGATGCTCGCGACGCTATCGACACCCCATGTCATCACATCCAGAGGCACAAGAAAGACGCCGATGGGCAAAAACCCATATAGTTCGACAAGCGCCCATATGATTTTGATGTGAAGATCTGCCAATACAATCAACACCAAACCCGCCATATATATGATGTTGGAGAGTGCTGGCTGGGGGTCAATGGATGGGCCGCCAAGCAGTTGCGACAAAGACGTGGATTGAGCCGCGATCGCTCCCGCCACCAACAGGGCGTGACTGAGAAAGCGCAAAGTGATGCCGAACATGAAGCCCACCAGCGTTTCTGAAAAGAACAAGAATACCAGTGGTGCGCCGGGTTCGATGCTGGGAAGCGTCACGGTTGGAAAAACACTGACAACCAAAACAAGTGCAACGGCCAGTTTGACACGGGCTGGGATCATCTGATCCCCAAGCGCGGGCAGGACCGAGACAAATGCCCCGATCCGCAGAAATAGAAGGCCAAAGAGGGTTAATGCGTCTTGCCCAAAACCCATTATCTCTTGGATTTGAGTCATCATATGGCAACGAGGCCTACTATTGCCGGTTTTACATCGGGGCCAAGTTCTTCGAATGAGAGAACAGGGTTGCTGAGACCACTGGAGCGCAGGACTGTATGTAGGTATCTACGTCGCCTGCTAGACGTAATAAGAGCGGGGAAATCGCCTCGTTCCGCCGCAGAACCAACGCGTTCCCCAATGCCAGAAGCCAGTTTTGAAAACAGTGCAGGCGGAAGAGCCACATCTACATTTCCATGCTCACCCCGGGTTTGATGAGATTCAAACAGCGATTCCCAATCGGGCGCGAGCTGGATTAACGGTAGCGTCCCATCAGCGCGCCGAAACTCAGCAACGATTTGGAATCCAAGTCGCTGACGCACATGCTCACAAATGGTTTCAAGCGGTGCTTGAGCGGCACGCATTTCTGCGATTGCCTCCAAGATCAGAGGGAGATTGCGAATAGAAACGCGCTCGCTGAGCAACATCTGCAGAACAGCCATCAAGGTCTCCATAGGAACCTTTTCAGGGATCAAATCATCCACAAGGCGGCGGTTACTGGATGCCCGAACAGGATTAGTTGGGCTGGTAAACTCATCCAGAAGCCGTTGCAGCGACTTAAGCCCCAGCAATCGCGGCAGGTTTCCCTTGATCACCTCCAAGAGGTGCGTGGCAAGCACCTCTCCCGGCGAAACCGTAGTGAACCCTGCAAGCGCCATAGCCTGTTCTTCGCTTTTCGGTATCCACTTCGCGGGCGCCCCATAGACCGGTTCTTTAACGCTTCGCCCCGCCGGTGTTTCTGCGCTTTCGTCCGGAAGGAGCACCAGAACGCTATCCTGCTCTAGGGTGTCCTTGGCCTGTTCAACACCCAACAAGCGAATGACATACTGCCCCGCTGGTAACCCAATATCATCCGTCAGTCGCACTTCTGGTAGGATAAGGCCGAAAGATTGAGCAATATGCTCGCGCATGCTCGTTATACGCGCCTCAAGTCCGGACGCTGGGTCAAGCGCTAACGCCACCAAATCAGGCGCGAATTGCACGTGAATTTCATCAAGCTCAAGAAGATCGCCGATGCGGGTCTCTGGCACTTGATCTTCGTGTTGAGGCTCGGATTCTTTTTCTTCTTCCTGTTGGGCAGCACGATGGCCGTAATATGCCGCAGCAAACAGGCCAACCGCACCCAATAAAAAGGGAATAAACGGCAGCCCTGGAACCAGAGCGAACAGGGCGAGTATGAAGCCAACCGTCATAAGAGCCGTGGGATATCGCCCCAATTGCGCAAAAACCGCCGCATCCGTTGCCCCAGTCGTGCCTCCGCGCGCAAGTAAAAGTGCAGATGCGATGGAAATAATCACAGCCGGAATCTGAGAGACGAGCCCATCCCCTACAGTAAGGATCGCATATGTTTCAAAGGCCGCACCAAGGTCCAAGCCGTGCACAACAGTGCCAATTACCAAGCCCATAACAAGGTTTAGAAGTGTAATTAGAAGCCCGGCAATTGCGTCGCCTTTTACAAACTTTGACGCACCATCAAGAGATCCAAAGAAAGTGGTTTCAGCCTGCTCAATCTCACGGCGGCGCTTGGCTTCGGCGTGATCAATCGCGCCCGCGGACATGTCGCTGTCGATAGCGAGTTGTTTGCCGGGCATGCCGTCCAACGCAAAACGCGCACCGACTTCTGCCATGCGCGTCGCGCCCTTTGTGATTACGACAAAATTCACAATCAATAAAACGCAGAACACGACAACGCCCAAAAACACGCTGCCCCCCATGACGAAATTTGCGAAACCTTCGATCACGTTGCCAGCTGCGTGAGTGCCAGAATGCCCCTCCCCAATGATCAACTTGGTGGATGAAACGTTCAGCGACAGGCGCAGCATCAAGGACGCGAGCAAAACAGTAGGAAAAGCTGAAAAATCCAGCGGTCGCTCGATAAAAAGCGTGACTGTGAACATCAAAATAGCAAGCGCAAAGGAAGCAGCCAAACCGATGTCGAGCACCCAAGCCGGCATTGGCAAGATCATCATGACGATGATCGCCATTAAAGCCAAAGCGAGCAGCGTCGTCGGCTTAAACAATGTGGAAATGAAACCCATTCTGGCTCCCAATGATGCGCAACAACTGGGACCGAAAGAGCGGCAACCAGATGTTTGTCATAGAGAATCCTAGAGAAACGAGGTTACCAAATGATTGAAAATAGGAGGGCATTTTGCGCCCAGCTCGCAGAAGAAACAAATCCGTTCGGGGCAACCGACGGCGGCTACTCCCGCAGAAGTCCTTGAATTGTGGTCCTCATTTGGGATGTTTCTTCCAAAAGTGTCGTCAGTGTTGCTGGGCCCTCAGACTGCGACTGCGCATTCACCTGATCCAGCAGGACTTGCCTTGGGTAAGATTGAATTCCCTTTGCTTCTACCCGCTGGGATATCCATCCTGCGGACGCTCGCAAAGGATCTGTTTCCTCAAGATATGGGAACGCAGCCTCATATTGCCCCATATTTAAATATGCATAGGCCCTGATCTGGTACGCGTCATCTGTCGTGAGAGTAGCAACACGCGACAATGCTTCGCGCGGATCGCCCATCGCAAGATAGGCCCGCGCAGAAATAAGTCTCTTTTCTGGCGACTGATCCAAGTCTCTCCGCGTCATCAAGTGGAGCGCTTTGCTTGGTATTCCGACATCTACCATGCGTCGCGCCACATTCAAGATCGTCGCTGTATCGACCGTCTGAGACGTGACTAAATCTCCTAGCCCCACAACGAAGAGCGCGAACTCATCTGCCGGTACAACCTCCGTTGCCAATGATACCAAGGCATCCAAATGGGCCATTGTGTGCTCTGGCTGGACAAGCAAGAGCCGTTCATAGGCTTGCAACGCCTCAAACGGGTACCCCGAAAGCACGAGGCCAGAAAGAACGCCTGCGTGAATACCGATGCGCAGGGCATCATCTTCAACCGTCTCGACGAAGGAGCCTGCAAAGGTCAAAAGTGCGTCATCCAAGGCAATGCGCGACTGCATATGTTCCCGCAGGAGAGCATTAAGCGCTTGCGCCGACACCGGAGTATTCGCAAAGACAAGCGACCTGAGTGTAGCGAGGCGTTCCTCTAGCTGAAGCTCAGCTAAGGCAACAGTATCAAATACTGCAACCTCGGCAGCGTTTGAGCCGTTCGTTCGCGCCATTAATCCCTCAATTTGGCGCGCTGCCTGTTCGTACCCACCGGCTCGGAGCCTTGCGGCGACTGTACCCGCATAAACACCGCGGTATTCGACACGCATTTTCGCCAAAGTAACCTCGACCGCCCTTTCGTTAAGATTTGCCCCATCCGGCAAGGCACCAGCCGAAAGCACCGCCCAGAACGCAAGTGCGTTGGGGCACGCGAATGCCTCGCGGAGTTCAGAATCCGAAGGACTGGGCGAACCATCTACAACATAGGCTAACGCTTTCATCAGAGGATCATTTTGCCCACTCATTTCGAGGATTGCGCGCGCTTCGACACCAAAGCCCAAGGCAATATATGCCGCTGCGAGGGCCCGCGCGCGTATCGGATCTACTTGGCCGTTATCATCGAAGACCTCACGTCGCATTGCGCCAATGGACTGAAGAACCTCCTGATGAGAAGGCCATTGGCCGATATCGGCATAGGTAGGTAGATTGCAGTTTTGTTCTTGTGCGGTCGCCTTTTGGGGCAGCTGATTTCTAAACGGCGTGTTGATCTCAATTTGCATGGGACCATTGCCCGCACGCGTGTCATCATTTGGCTCAAGGGTACCAGACGGAGCAAGCAATTGTGCCGCAACGGCGTCAGCCATCCGAGATGCCAAAACATCATCCGAAAAGATTTGAGCGCTTTCATCCACCACCGGTTCATTGGAAGGCAACATTCTTGCAGCGAGAGCCGCAATAGGGTTTGGCTGATCGTCGGCAAACGGAATGCTGGGTTTTACTGTAGATCCGGTCTCCGTAGGCGCGGACAGCTTTACCGCATCTAGAACATCAATCACAACAAAGCGGCCATCGAACCTAAACACATCAACTTCGCAATCACACCCCAACGCTAGCTCCACTACTCCGCGCTCGGCGGCAATACTTTCGAGCCGCCCGGTAGGAAGTCGAGAGAGCAAGCCCTCTGTACTCAGCGTTGCATCAAGATCCCGAAAAGAAATACGCACGGCGCGATCAGACTGCTCAATGTTCCAAGTGATTTCTTCCGCGAGAGGGAAAACAATCCGCGAGAACGTTTCATGTTCACCAGATTGCGCGATTAGGTCCTCTTGAGCGGAGGCAGTCCAGGCCAAAAAAGAGAGCAAAACAGAGCCGGTAAGAAGCAATCTCATGCGGCACTCTTCACGTCTTTGAGAGCTTCTTCCACTGCGGCAAAGGATGGCCGTATGTGCGTCGGCGTATTTTGTCGTCCAACTTCGATACAAATATTTGTTGCGTGGTTATGCAAATTAGTCACGAGGACTTCTCTGATAAGGCGATAAAAATGGACATCTTCTTCAACCACGGTCTTCACCCGCGACGCGAATGGTCCGACAAGGCCGTAGGCCAAAAAAACGCCCAGAAAAGTCCCGACCAAAGCACCACCGATCAACTTGCCTAGCACTTCTGGCGGCTGATCAATCGACCCCATGGTTTTGATCACACCCAACACAGCCGCCACGATCCCTAAGGCAGGTAGGCCATCGGCGACTGTTTGAAGCGCATGACTAGAATGAAGCGCATGATGAGCGTTCGCTTCCATTCTCTTTTCAAGAACTTCTTCGACCTGATGTGGATCATCGTAGTTCATCGACGCGGCGCGCATGGTGTCACAGATCAGACCGACAGCTTCATGATCTGCAAGTATCTTGGGGTATTTAGTGAAAATACTTGAAGTCTCCGGACCCTCGATATGCTCCTCGACCGCAACTGCATTCTGTTTCGCCAGGCGAATGAGTTCGAACAAAAGGCACAGCAAATCGCGATAATCGTCAGTATTCCACTTGGGACCTTTGAAGACTTTACCAACATCTTTGAGGGTATGTTTGACCTCTGACATGCTATTCGCAATGAGGAATGCACCGACTGCGGCACCACCAATCATCGTCATCTCAAAGGGCAGAGCTTTCATAATGATGCCCATCTTACCGCCAGCTGCCAGATAGCCGCCGAACACCATGACAAAAACGCAAACGATCCCAATAATTCCGGTCATGAGTTACTCCTTTAGCGCGTTTGCATTTCGCCCGGCGACAATCACGCTTACGGCATAGGCCGTTGCAGGCTGCAAACCTGAGACAATTGCGGCGGCTGATTCTGGTGCCATTCGAACAAGGAAACCTGCGGCAAACTCTGGATCCATTGCCTCAAAAAGCTCTGCCGCGACTTTGGGCTTCATTGCCTGATAGACTGCCGTTAACTGGCTAAGATCGTCTTCTGATGCGGTGGACGACGCCGCAAGTCCGGCTTCGAGACGCATTTCCGCCTCTTCCAGGATGGCGAGTTGTTCCATGATCGCCTGACGCGACAGTTCGACATCCACTCGTTTTTGTTCAATGGCGACTTCTGCAGCAAGCAACCGAGCCTCACGCGCAGTGAGGTCTTCCATCATTGTTGAAAACGCTGGGTCGGGAATACACATGTCGCTGCCGAATGTGTCTGTGACCTCTACATCCGTTTCAGCCGTCGCCCACGCCGCGCTCAAACCAGCAAAGCGAACACCTGCAGAGGCGAGAAATAACAACAAGATGAGCAGTGTAATCTGCCTCTGGATCGGCTTCGGCGCCTTTGTACTCGGTTTGTTCATAAGCATTCCCCTTAGGAATTCCGCGCGCGCGCTGTCACAAAGGAAAACACATCAGGCTCGACAGCAGCCGGAGGCGCTGCGACAGATACGCCTGGGTGCGCTGCGGCACGCGGTTGCGCAATAGGCGCCTCGGGCATGTCGGTCAGACTCGCCAATAAAACTTCTAAATTGCCAGCGGCATCTTCGGCCTCCTGCACAAGGTCCTTAAGCTGAGAGGATGCTTCTCCCGCAGTAGCCTCCGTTTCCTTGAGCACCCTTTGCATGTCATCCACCTGAGTAGACAGCACCGCGATTGCCCCCCCGAGGCCAGATTCGAAGCTCGAAAGTTTTTTCAAACGCCGGGACAAAACGAAGCAATACGCGCACGCGCACAAGGCGCCGCTCAAAAGCAAAGCATCAGCAACAAGATCAATCAGCATTCGACAACCTCACGTTAAAACAAATTCTGTGATGAGGAGATCCCGAACATGATCTCCTCCCGTCACGATCTGGATACGGCGCAGCATCTGCGCGCGCAGGCGAATAAGAGCACGACGGCTTTCGAGGTCTTCGACAGAAACCGCGCGAAGATACGTGTTCAATACATCCATGATCCGCGGCTCCAAGTAAGAGACCGTTTCCTCATCACCTGATGAAACCTCAAGCTGTGCCTGAAATCGCAACAATCGATTCGCGGAACTATCTCCCAAGGCAATCACCATTGGGGGCAGAGGGACAAAGGTCAAATCAGCAAGTGGGCTAAGCGCATCATCCTCGGGGATAGCCTCTGTGACGTCGATAGGTGCGCTGTTTCCGCTCGTATACATAAAGAAGAACGCCCCGCCCCCGCCCGCAAGTGCGACAACAACCGCAAGAATAAGCGGCAGCTTGCTAGCCTTCTTTGGAAGGGCATCTTTGGTTTCGTCGCTCTCGGCCATTTGGGCGTCCATCTTTTTTTGTCACGACCGACTATAACCACCGTTTGGCTAACCGATTATTAAGGCGAATGCGCAATCTTACCCTCAAGACCCGGGCAGAACGTCCGCGTACATAAGGAGAAGATCGTGGAGAACCTGCTATCCTTCTGGAACACGCTTCCGCTGCAACGTCGCATTATTGTCGGTGCCGCAACTGTGGGGGTTTTCGTGATGGTCCTCATGATGGCGCGCATCGCAAATACGCCCAGCATGTCGCTTCTTTATGCTGGACTGGATGCTAACTCAGCAGGTGAGGTGGTTGCATCGCTCGAAGCACAAGGCGCCAAACATGAAGTACGCGGCACGAGCATCTTTGTTGAAAGCAACCGGCGCGACAGTTTGCGGATGACATTGGCCGCCGAAGGGCTGCCCCAAACTGGGGCAAACGGCTACGAAATTCTTGAACAAATGACTGGGTTTGGAACGACATCCCAGATGTTTGACGCGGCCTACTGGCGCGCAAAAGAGGGCGAACTTGCACGTACATTAGCTGGCAGTGCAGGCATCAAGAGTGCGCGTGTGCACATTGCCAATGCCAACAACACTCCATTCCAACGCAAATCCACGACAACAGCGTCAGTCACCTTGATGACGAGCGGGGGCGCAATTGCGCAACCACAAGCGCGAGCGATCCAATTCTTAGTCGCCTCGGCGGTCACGAGCCTAATGCCCGAAGATGTGACTGTGATTGATGGGCAAACCGGCCGTATCGTGTCTGCTGATGCAGATCAGGCGTCTGGACTTGATCAAGAAAGCCGTGCGGTCGCTCTGCAAAAGCGTGTTGAACGCCTTATGTCAGCACGCGTCGGCCCAAACAGCTATGTCGTTGAAGTCAGTGTCGAAACCGACCGCGCCGCAGAGACTTTGGTGCAGCGCACACTCGACCCCAATAGCCGCATCGTGATCAGCACTGATAGCGAAGAAACCACCCGCGAAAGCTCCAATTCTGGAGCGGGCGGCGCCGTTACCGTTGCGAGCAATCTGCCAGAGGGTGATGCGGGCGGTGCGGGCAGTTCCTCAAACGCTCAGAATGCATCAACAAGAGAGCGTATTAACTACGACGTTTCCGCCACCGAACGCGAAATCAAACGAGGTCCTGGTGCGATCAAACGCATCTCGGTCGCGGTACTTGTCGATGGAACGACCACAACGAATGCAGATGGCGGAACCGGCTGGCAACCACGCTCTGCAGAAGAGCTCGATGCTCTAAAACAGCTCGTTGAGTCAGCAGTCGGGTTTGATTCTGCACGCGGTGATACAATTTCGTTGCAAACGCTTCAGTTTAATCAAGCCTACCAACAGGTACCGGAGGCGGAATTCATCAATGCCTCAGGGATTATGGATCGATTGGACATTCAAAACCTCATTCAAGTCACACTTCTTGGGCTTGTTGCGCTGCTGCTTGGTCTTTTTGTGGTGCGTCCGGCCTTCAAATCCGGAGCAACAACCGCCCCTGCAGCATTGCCGATCGCAGAAGGTGCCGCAACGCCCCCCACAGGATCCGCCCGCGCGCTACCCTCGATGGCACAGCCGGCTGCGCCAGCGCCATCATTGCCTGATTTACCGGATTTGCCAGCACTTAGCGGCACCATTGAGGAGGACAATGCACCGTTTGCGATGCCTCAAATGGGTACAGTCTCAGATTTCGATATGACGAAATTGTCAGGTCAAGGCAGCGATCTCCCCGATCTACCAGCCTTCAACATGGCAACTGGCGATAACAACGAAGACGAAGATCCCGTCGATCGGCTGCGTAAACTGATTGAAGACCGACGCGAGGAAACTGTCGAAATCTTGCGTGGATGGATGGAAGAAAAGGCCTAAAGCATGACTTCTTTTTCCCGCCTTTCACTCGAAGAGTTCGGTGATACACCGCCAAGAGATGTCGAAACATTAACCGAAGCCGTGCCCGCGGTTGATACAACAGAAATATATGAAAAAGGGTATCAAGCGGGCTGGGACGATTGCCTAGAGGGCGCGAAGCGCGATCAAACACATATCGCGGAAGCCCTAGGCAAACGGCTTTCGGATGCTCACCTATCTGTGGATCACGCGCGCGCTGAGATCTTGGCCGAGCTCAAACCCCTTATGGCGGATATTGTGCAAAAACTCCTCCCCGCCCTCGCGCAGAACGGATTTAGACAACGCTTGCTAGATGAAGTTATGGCTCTCGCTCAAGACGTTGCGCAGGCAGAAGTGGAAATTCGTGTTTCACACGAAGAGCTAAATGCAATGACCTCACTGCTCGAAAATCACCCCGATATCCCACAATTCAAACTCACGGCAGACGACGCGTTGGGATTGACCCAGGCGCACCTGAAACTGGGCTCTACCGGTCGATCCATCGACATTTTGCATGTTGTAGACGGGATCGAAACCGCTTTTGACGCGGTTTTGTCGGACGACAGCGCCATCAATTTACCCGATGAAAAGGAAGTTTTTAATGGATAACGCTCATTCGACCAGTCCGTTTTCGCGCATACCTGTCGAAGTCTCGGTTTCTGTTGGCCGCGCCCGGCCCACGGTTTCGCAGTTATTAGCGTTTGAGCAAGACAGCATTATCGAGCTGGATCGCTCGATCAGCGATCCAGTGGAGTTGTACGTTGGGGATCGGTTAATCGCTCGGGGTGAGTTGCAAGAATTGGATGGGGATCAGACGGGTCAATTAGCCGTTCGATTAACCGAAGTTGCAAAGGCCGACGAAAGCCTATGAGGGCGTTTTTAGCCCTGACGCTTTTTTTAGTGATTGCCGTGCCTGCCAACGCGCAGGAAATCGCGATTTCGCTGGGAGAAGAGAACGCACTGACGGCGCGAACTCTTCAATTGATCGCGCTCATCACAGTATTAAGCCTAGCGCCCGGACTGGCGATCATGGTGACGTGTTTTCCGTTTATCGTGACAGTTCTGTCGATCCTACGGCAGGCCATCGGTTTGCAACAATCACCGCCCAACATGTTAATCGTCAGCTTGGCATTATTCCTCACCTATTTCGTTATGGAGCCGGTGTTTACCAGCGCTTGGCAAAATGGCTTGTCGCCGTTGGTCGAGGGCACGATGGATATAGGCACCGCGTTCGGCGAAACGATGGCACCGTTTCAAATCTTCATGGGCGCGCGCGTCGACCCCGAAACACTCGACGCAATGCTCGATATGCGCGCTCAGTCAGCAGAAATTTCCACCGAAGAAACTCCCTTGTCCGTTCTGGTGCCCGCCTTTCTGCTCAGTGAAATCTCACGCGCATTCCAAATCGGGTTTCTCGTTTTTCTACCTTTTCTCATCATCGATATGGTCGTGGCCGCCATCCTAATGTCCATGGGTATGATGATGGTCCCCCCCGCAGTTGTTGCCCTGCCATTCAAGCTCGCATTCTTTGTGGTCGCGGATGGCTGGACGTTGGTCACAAGCGCCCTGGTGCGCAGTTATTTTTAAGGAGGCTCCTATGCTACCCGACCCTCAGCCCGCCGATGAGGCGAACCAAAGCCCCGAAGCACGATTGCCCTCAGACGCATCAAACGCGGAACGTGCGCGCATTTTGCTAGCGCTTATCGACAAGCAAGGGGCGCATGACGATTTGGGCGATTTAACCCAGCAAGCGAAAGCGCTTCAGCAGCAGGATCGCGCGGCTCAGGACAGTTTGAATGCGATGCCCAGTCGTGAAACGCTCATGCAGAGTGCGCGGGATCTATTGGCACGACTAGAACCGAATAAGAAAAAAACACCCCCTACGCCCCCTGCAAAACCAATTAACGGTATGCTTGCGAAACCAGTGGTTCGCAGCACGATCGCAGCCTTAATCGAAGAAAGTGACCTGCCAAAAGAACATCCAGCTGTGATAGCGATCGTGCTTCAGAACCAAGATGCCAAGACAAAGGCGGCTGTGTTGCGGCAATTGCCTGGGTCATTGGCGCGGCGTGTTCAGCAATCGATTGAGAGAGTGAAAGAAACCGCCTAGGGCTTGGGGTAGTCATCATAGTCGGAACGCAAGATGCGCTGTGCGTCGCCTTCGGGATCGTCGTACTGCCGGGTCTTTAGTGTCCAGATGAAAGCCACTAAGCCGACTGCGCCCAGAAACAGAGAGATTGGGATCAACACTGCAAGAACGTCCATGTTGGGCCTCTTTTTCCTATGATTTCAACCGGATCGCGTTCAGCGTGACGGTGAGTGAGGATACAGACATTGCGAGTGCCGCGATCAGGGGCGTCGCCATCCCCGCAATGGCCAGAGGCACTGCGATGACGTTGTAGAGCGAGGCGAGGCTCAGATTTTCAACAATGCGGCTACGGGCTTGGTGTGCCAAGTCGAATACCCCATCAAGCCCGCGCAATCCTGTGTCGAGTAATACGAAATCAGAAGCCACGCGCGCCGCATTCAAGGCACTCGCGGGTGACATCGACACATGGGCATTCGCGAGCGCGAGCGTATCGTTCAATCCATCGCCAACCATCAAAACCCGTCTCCCCTCTGCCGCGAGAGACGAAACTGTATCGGCTTTTTGTGTTGGTGTCTGTTCAGCCTCAAACGGGATGCCGCCTAAGCATTGCGCAACTTTCTCGACCGAATGCGGACCATCACCCGAGAGTATCCTCACATCT
Organism: Thalassobacter sp.; assembly: GCF_982993085.1. Classification (NCBI taxonomy): domain Bacteria; kingdom Pseudomonadati; phylum Pseudomonadota; class Alphaproteobacteria; order Rhodobacterales; family Roseobacteraceae; genus Thalassobacter; species Thalassobacter sp. The sequence continues at coordinate 61,774 of NZ_CEZFMW010000003.1, forward strand.
AATCCACGCGCCCTAAGAGCAGCGACACTTTTAGCGGCATCGCGACGAAGCTGCTCATCAAATGATAGGCGAATGGGGTCTAATTCCCCTATTTGGAAACAAGCGCTTAAACCTGTGCCTTGCTCTAGCCCCATCCATGTTGCGCGGCCAAGTCGAACAGGCATATCCGCCCATATCCCTTCGGTCCCACAACCAGGATGCTCCGTCAGATCCGAAATCTCGGCTGGTACGATATTTTGCACCGATAGCGTTCTGCTCAACGCGACGCTAAGGGGGTGATCTGACCCCTTGGCCAATCCGTAAAGCACTGATTTCTGCACCTCACTCAAGTTGGCCAGATCGTCGCTTTGGGGCGTGCCCAGCGTCAGCGTCCCGGTTTTGTCGAATATGACAATGTCGACCTCAGCCAATCTCTCAAGTGCAGTTTCATGCTTAACCAACACGCCTTTGCGGAACAATCGCCCGCTTACGGCCGTGGTCACGGCAGGTACCGCAAGCCCCAGAGCACATGGGCATGTAATAATCAAAACCGCAGCTGCGATGTTCAAAGCAAGCCGTAAATCCTGAGTGTAGATGTACCAGCCCACTGCCGCGAGCGCGGACAAAATATGCACCCCCGGCGCGTATAACTGAACCGCGCGATCCGCGAGGGTAGAATATTTGCTTTTGCCGCCCTCAGCTATTGCAACCAGATCAGATATCCGCCGCAATTCCGTATCTGTGCCGACTGCTGTAGCCCGCATCTGAAGGGCGCCAGATAGGTTAATCTCGCCTGCAAAAAGAAATGTGCCCGACTGCGCGAGCATCGGAACAGTCTCACCCGTCATGAAGGAACGATCCACCTCACTTTGGCCTGTTATCACAACACCATCGACGGGAATATTCGCACCGGGCTTCGCGATGACCACATCCCCCACAGCGATTTGCGCCACTGGAACGGTGACCTCTGTACCGTTGACCCATTTAATCGCACGCTGGACCTCAAGCGCGGCAAGTTCTTGTGCAGCAGATCGCGCGGATGACCGTGTCCGATGCTCTAGATAGCGACCTGTCAGGAGAAAAAACGCAAGTGCGACAGCCGCATCAAAATAGGCATGTTGCCCCCCATGCGCCGTCTCATATAGCGACGTACCCGCCGCGAGCAAAATCGCCAGTGTGATCGGAACATCCATGTTGAGGCGTCCGCCACGCAGTGCTGCAAGCGCGGATGTGTAGAAGGGCATTCCGGCAAACGCCACCGCAGGCAATGCAATCGCCGCTGAAATCCAGTGCATCATATCGCGTGTCGCGGCGTCCGCACCGGACCAAACAGCCACGGACAAAAGCATGACGTTCATCATCGCGAAACCGGCAACCCCGAGCCTCATCAATAGCATCCGCCCATAATCATCACGGTCGGATTGCGCCAAGAGGCTGCTATCCAGTTCCTGCGCCTCATACCCCGCGCGGTCCAGCGCATCGATTACGGTCTGGATGTCGACTGTTGGGGCGGCTTCAATCGCAACACGCCGCATCGTCAAATTCACGCTTGATTTGGCGACACCCGGAACCTGTGCAAGCGCCCGTTCGACACCCGATATGCACGCTGCACAATGAATGCCGGGCAAGGCCACCGTCAAACGTGCGTTTTCAAGCGGCTCAGACTGAACCGCAATGCCATCAGGCACGCCCACACAAGCGGGACAAGCCATGGGCCGAGAATGCTCAAAGGTTGCTGTCATCGTGTGATGCTAACGGCGAACCGCCAGACCCAAGTCTTGACGGAAAGGGGTGCCATCCTGAGCCTCACCGCGCAGACGCAAAACCCACGCGCCGGGCTCCAGCACGGCAGGTGCAGAAAAGACACCGTCCGATTTGTGCAGATCCAGCGTCAGATCAGAACGCGCATGAGTGGCTCGGCCGACTGTCGCGCTCAGACTTTTGATGCCAACCGGAATAGCCGCGAGGCTATCAACGACAATCTTGATCTGACCTGCGTCGTAGCCGGCAGCGATTTGCAAAGCCAACGCTTCTTGAGCGGTGCGTTCACGGTCAAAGTTTTGGCTCGCGACATAGCTGTTTTTCACGACCAAACCGGGAAACGTCGAGATCGCGGAATAGGCCATTGTGATGTTGACACCAATGATTACGGAAAACCCGGTTGCCATGATCGCAAAGACTTTGCGGCCTGTTAGCTCTTTTTTTGTCACTTGGTCGTTGTCAGTCATTCTGTCGTCCTCCCAAAATAAACAGTGTCAGTGTGGGCTCGTGCGGAATTGACGAAATCATCAATCCAAAACCGGAATTCGGTACGATCACCCGTGGCCGGACCACTACCACGCGGCGCGGTCACGTAGACGCGCTGCAAAAAGGTCTCGTTTGCGGGCACCATCGCAACCTGACCCTCCGTCCCTTCTAGCTGCAGGGTCAGAGCGTCATCTCCCTTGAGGGAGATGTAGAAAGGCTTGTCCGTCCCACTCATGTTCCGCAGGCGGATGTCGTAGGTGTTGCGGATTGAGCCGTCGGACAACACCACATTGACCGGGTTGCGCACAGGCGCGACCGTCATGTCGATGGGCGATCGGATGAACAACAAAAAGACCAGCGCAAAACCAATTCCGGCCCAAAGAGCCGTGTAAATCATCGTCCGAGGGCGCAGAATATGCTTCATGATCGGCTTTGGCGCATGACCTTCCCGCTCAAGCGTTTCATCGGTCAAAGCCATGTAATCGATCAAGCCACGGGGCTTGCCGACCTTGGCCATGATGTCATCACACGCATCGATACACAGCGCACAGGTAATACAGGCCATCTGCTGGCCGTCACGAATGTCGATCCCAGTGGGGCACACATTCACGCAGGCCATGCAATCAATACAGTCACCCGTTGCATTCTCGTGTTTTTTGCCACGCGGTTCGCCCCGCCAATCCCGGTAGGCCACCGTAAGCGTATCTTCATCCATCATTGCGGCCTGAATACGGGGCCACGGACACATATAGATGCACACCTGTTCCCGCATGAAGCCGCCAAAGACGAACGTGGTTAGCGTCAGGATCGCGATGGTCGTGTAGGCAACGGCATGTGCCTCGAACGCAAACAGATCGAACAGCAGCGTGGGCGCATCTGTAAAATAGAACACCCAAGCCCCGCCGGTCGCGACCGAAATCAGCAACCACACGACCCACTTTGTGATCCGCAGCCGGATTTTCTTGGCATCCCACTTCGCCTTCCACAGGCGTAGACGTGCATTTCGATCCCCTTCGATCCAGCGCTCCACGAGGATAAAGAGGTCGGTCCAAACCGTTTGCGGGCAGGAGTACCCACACCAAACGCGGCCCAGCGCGGATGTGAAAAGAAACAGCCCCAAGCCGGCCATAATCAAAAGGCCCGCGACGAAATAAAACTCGTGCGGCCAGATTTCGATCCAAAAGAAAAAGAAACGGCGATGCGCTAGGTCAAGCAAGACGGCTTGGTCGGGCAGGTTTGGCCCACGGTCCCAGCGGAGCCACGGCATCACGTAGTAAATCCCCAGTGTCACCGCCAGAATCCACCATTTCAGGTTCCGATAGTAGCCTGAAACACGTTTCGGGAATATCGGCTCACGTGCCGCATAAAGGGATTTTGGGGTCTCGGGGGACGCAGTCATACAACCGACTCGTTTCATTGGGGTTCTGTTCGCTTCACTATTCCTAGGGTTGTGACGCCGAGCGAACATTGACCTGTGTCAAGTTTTGCCCCTTTCGCTCAATGAGAGACCACAAATGAAAACCGCCCCCCGAAATGCGGAGGGCGGCCTAATTGGGTCCACCTTTGGAAACGCGCGAACAGGATCAAGGTGCGACCCCTTTCAGATCCGCCCGCGAGGGACGGATCCGAACCTAAATCACTCCCCCCCACCAAGCTGGTGCACATAGGCCGCGACGGCGCGAATTTCGCCCTCAGACAACCTTGTGTTCCAGTTCGGCATCACACCGTAGCGAGAGTTCATGACCGTCTCGGTGATCGCCTCCTCAGAGCCGCCGAAAAGCCAGATCGCATCCGTCAGGTTGGGTGCACCTTGGAACCGGTCACCGGTGCCGTCTTCGGCGTGACAACTTGAGCAATTGTCCAAAAAGACCGCCTCACCAGCCGAGGCCAATGCTGTGTCGTGCGGCGCATCAGACAGCGAACGAACGTAGGACACGACTTGCGTGATTTCCTCTTCTGCGAGGATTTCGCCAAACGCAGGCATTTCGGAAAACCGGCTGTCTACGACGTCTTCCAGACGAATTCCGTAGGCCACGGTTTGGGCAATGTCGTCGACAGTCCCGCCCCAAAGCCAGTCATCATCCAGCAAGTTGGGATACCCAACAGCACCCGCAGCGCCCGATCCGTGGCACTGTGCACACCAGGTTTTAAAGATCGCCGCGCCCCCGTTCACCGCAAAGCCGTGCAGATCGGTGTTTTCCTTCAGCGAGGCCAATTCCACCTGTTCGATTTGATCCCAGAGGGGGGCGTTCTGCGTTTCCACAGCATCGATGTCTTGCTGCACCTCAGCCCGAGTGGAATAGCCCAACAAGCCGGGTGTCGCCTCCTTGAGCATTGGCCAAGCGGGATACGCAATCGTGTAGCCGATCGCCCAGACGATACAGGCGTAAAACGTCCAGAGCCACCAACGCGGCATCGGGTTGTCGAACTCCTTGATCCCGTCCCAGCTGTGACCGGTTGTATTTGGGTCACCCGCTTGAAGTTCTTGTTCTTTATCTTCGGTTTGATGGCTCATTTCGGTGCCTCCTCCCCGCTATCAGGTGCGGGTCTATCCTCATGACGGAAGGGAATATTGGCGATGTCAGCATGCACCTTGTTGCTTCCGGGACGGAACGCAAAAAGGATGATCCCAATGAACATCGCGAACATGACCAGCAGGGCCCAACTGTCCGCAAAGGCGCGGGTGATGGTGTAAATGTCTTCCATAATCTGCCCCCTTACCGGCTTGCATCGGGCGTGAAGGTCGAGAAATCGACCAACGTGCCGAGCATTTGAAGATAGGCCACAAGAGCGTCCATTTCGGACACGCCATCTGCACCATCAAAATTACGCACCTGCGCCTTGGGGTATCGGGCAAGGAAGTCATCCGTGTCCCCCCAAGGGTCGATTTGGGTGCCTACATCGGCGGCCGCGAACTCGATCATCTCTTCGGTATAGGGCACGCCAACCATGCGGTGCGTCGCCATCAGGTCGCGCACCATTTCCGGTTGTACCTTACGGTCTAGCAGATAGCCGTATTTGGGCATGACCGACTCTGGCACCACCGACTGCGGGCTGATCAGGTGATCAATGTGCCAGTCGTCAGAATAGCGCCCACCGACCCGAGCCAAGTCAGGCCCGGTCCGCTTGGACCCCCACTGAAACGGATGATCATACTGCGATTCAGCCGCCAGCGAATAGTGGCCATAACGCTCTACCTCATCTCGCATCGGGCGGATCATCTGAGAGTGACAAACATAGCAGCCCTCCCGGATATAAATCTCGCGCCCAGCGAGTTCGAGTGGGGAGTAGGGGCGCATGCCCTCTACATCCTCAATCGTGTTTTCGAGATAGAACAGCGGAGCGATCTGCACGATGCCACCGATAGTCACGACCAAGAAGGACAGAACCATCAAAAGCGTGACATTCGTTTCGATCTTTTTGTGTTTGCTGAGGATAGACATGAGATCTCCTCCTTATTCAGCAGGGACTGCGACGCGGGCCGGGGCTTTCGCCTCGCCTTTGGCGACAGTCATCCACAGGTTGTAGACCATGATCAGCGATCCCGCGAGGAACAGGACCCCGCCCAAACCGCGCACCACGTACATCGGGAACTTGGCGGCAACGGTGTCGGCAAAGCTATTCACGAGGAAGCCATTTGCATCCACTTCGCGCCACATCAGGCCCTCCATGATCCCCGTTACCCACATGGACGACGCGTACAGAACGATGCCAATCGTCGCGAGCCAGTAGTGCCATGACACAAGGCTGAGCGAGTAAAGGCGTTGCTTATTCCACAGCTTTGGGAACAGGAAGTAGAGCATCCCGAAGGTGATCATACCGTTCCAGCCCAACGCACCAGAATGCACGTGGCCGATGGTCCAGTCGGTGTAGTGCGACAGTGAATTCACCGCACGGATCGACATCATCGGTCCTTCAAACGTCGACATCCCGTAGAACGCGACCGAGGTGACCATCATCCGCAACACCGGGTCGGTGCGCAGCTTGTCCCATGCGCCAGACAGCGTCATCAAACCGTTGATCATCCCGCCCCACGACGGCATCCACAGCACGATCGAGAACACCATACCCAGCGTCGAGGCCCAGTCAGGTAACGCGGTGTAGTGAAGATGGTGGGGGCCTGCCCAAATGTACAAAAAGATCAGGGCCCAGAAGTGAATGATCGACAGTTTATACGAGAAAACGGGGCGATCCGCCTGCTTTGGTATGAAATAATACATCATCCCCAAAAAGCCTGCCGTCAGGAAAAAGCCCACAGCGTTGTGCCCGTACCACCACTGTGTCATCGCATCTTGGACGCCGGACATAACCTGCACAGAGCGCGAGCCCCAGATCGACACTGGCAACGACAAGTTGTTAACCAAGTGTAGCATCGCCACGGTAATAATGAATGCCAAGTAGAACCAGTTAGCCACGTATATATGCGGCTCTTTGCGGCGCACGAGCGTGCCAACAAAAACAGCCAAAAAGCAGACCCAAACGATGGTCAGCCAGATATCAACGTACCACTCGGGCTCTGCGTATTCCTTGCTTTGGGTCGACCCAAGTAAATACCCGGTCGCCGCCAGAACGATAAAAAACTGGTACCCCCAAAAGACAAACCAGCTCAGGTTTCCGCCCCAAAGCCGCGCTGCCGATGTCCGTTGCACCACATAAAAAGCGGATGCGATCAACGCGTTCCCCCCAAACGCAAAGATTACCGCGCTGGTATGCAGCGGGCGCAGACGTCCAAAGTTCAGGTATCCTTGTGCCCATTCAAAATTGAGCACCGGAAAAGCCAATTGAAAGGCAATGAAAGTGCCCACCAAAAAGCCCACAACACCCCAAAATGCAGTGGCGATGACAGATGCCCGAACGGGCCCGTCCATGTATTCATTTGCTGGTTGCGCCTTTGGTTCATCCACACGGCGCAGCTGCCACAAAAACAGCCCCCCCGCAGTTACCATCGTTAAGATAGCGTGAACCATATAGGCAGCATCGCGTGCGTAGTTAGCCGCAATCGCCGCAAAAAGCGTGATCACAGCCAGCACTGCAAGCTTGAGATAATCGG
>NZ_CEZFMW010000004.1:0-58629 GCF_982993085.1 Thalassobacter sp.
ACCGGGCCGGTCGCACCAGTTGCTCCTGTAAGCCCTCGCGCGCCCGTTGGTCCGGTTGGACCGGTTGCGCCTTCAGGACCCGTTGGACCTGTGGCACCGGTGTTACCTTTCGGACCGGTGGCGCCTGTCGCCCCCTTCAGGTTTACATACCCTCCCCAGGTCGACCCGGTGTAGAAACGCAGACTTGTCCCAGACCACTGATGCACGGGTGTTGGGCCGGTTGCGCCTTGCGGTCCGGTGGCACCGGTGTTTCCTTTTGAACCCGTAAGGCCAGTTGGACCTGCAGGCCCCTGCGGTCCGGTCGGTCCAGTATCCCCCTGTGGCCCTGTTGCGCCAGTCGCCCCCGTATTGCCTTTGGGGCCAGTGGGACCCCGCGCACCCATTGGCCCTGCCGGTCCTTGCGGCCCGGTCTGCCCCAACTCCACCACGCTTTCTGAGCCAGCGATGCGCTTTAGGAATAGTTTGCCGTCGGGGACATTCACCGCCAATTCCCCGGGGGCCAACTGCGCCGTGCTCGGCACCCGGCCCGCCACGGTCGTGCGCTTTACAAGAAGTGTGTTTGTCATGGCCTAGAACGTGCCCCCATCAAGGGCGATGCCAGAGATCGCCCCACCGGTGATCGCGACATTGTTGGCTGCTTGCGTGGCGATAGAGCCCAGCCCGAGGTTCGACCTCGCCGTTCCCTTGTTCGGCAGGTCCGACAGGTTTGAGCCTGCGGCCAGCTTGCTGGCCAGCGCATTGGTCACAGTCGTGGCAAAACTTGGATCATCCCCCAGGGCTGCGGCCAATTCATTGAGCGTGTTCATTGCACCAGGGGCGGCATCAATGAGCGCACCGATTGCTGCTGCGACAAACTCCGTGGTCGCAATCTGTGTGGTGTTGGTGCCGGTAGAGGCCGTGGGCGCGCTTGGCGTTCCGCTAAAAGCTGGAGACGTTAATGCAGACTTACCGTTGAGCGCACTCTGCAGCCCCGTAATCTGTCCCATCGCATGACTGTGACTTGAGGGCGCAAAGCTTGTCGGCTTGCCGGTAATCCCGGACCAAGGCGCGGCATCCGCCACTTCCGCCGCATCCACCTTTCCGTCACCGTCTGTGTCATAGGTGGATTTCGCCATGTCGCCGGCGCCAAAGCCCACAATGGCGTCATTGACGAAGGCGGTGGTTGCGATCTGTGTCGAGTTCGTGCCAGCCACGGGCGTCGGCGCCGTGGGTGAGCCCGTGAAGGTGGGTGACGCCAAGGGCGCTTTCGCCGATAGCAGACTGTCAACCTGCGACTTGCGAACAAGATCGGTCCCGCCGCTGGCATTTTGTCCAGATTTTGGCACGAGAGAGAAGGTCTTGGCCCCACCAACTGTCTGGGTGCCAACCAGCGCCAGAAAGCCACCACTCCCCGCGACAGGGACAATCGACGTTGCATTCCCGCTGCCATCATCGCCTTTGCCGACATAGAGCGTATCATCGACCTCGTTGTGGGCCAGCTCGCCGGATTTCAGGGCGGCCGGTGCACCTGCGACGCCAGAGACGCGGCGCTTGAGTTGAATGGTATTGGCCATCAGAAAAAGCCTCCGTTGATAGGTGTGTCGGTGGGCAGAATGGTAATGCCAGGATCCCCTTGATCGCCCTTGTCACCGGGTGGGCCGGTTTGGCCGTCCGGACCTGGGGCGCCCAAAAGCCGGATCCGCGTGGCTCCAGTGGCAATACGGATTTTGATGGGCGCAGCGCCTGAGGCCGCACCCGAGCCCATGTTTGGGAATGGAGATGGCGGGTTGTGAGACGAACACGCACTCATAACAGGCCTCGGGTCACGGGGAGCATGACGGGGATCTCCAAAAGAAAGCCCAAAGGCAGAGTGGGAAGGACATCCACGCGGACCATGTCCAGCACCACGGAACCCGGTTCAAAGCGGCTCGTATCTTCGGCGCGGATCGTGAGAGACAATAGGCAGTCGCTTTGGCGTCTCAGCGTTTCGTCTGCGGTTGTAAGCGTGGCCAGGATGTCAGTGGCCGAGGGTTTGAGACGGACCTGCGCGACCATATCGACCTGCGCTGGAAACAGCGGCGCCTCAGCCTCCAAATCCAGCCTGTAGGCATAGCCAATGAGAATGGCAGGGCCTTCAACGATGTCGACACTCATGGCACCCACCTGCAGAGCGTCGCTCCGACCTCGTTATGGGCCACTATCTGGGCGAGGGTCTGCTCACTCAGCATATCTTGGCGTGAGGGCCGAATGGGTGCGGCCCAATCGCAGTCCGCGTGCAAATCTCGCGGCTCAATCGCGCATCCAGCGGTCAGCACGACGCTCAAGATCGGCACGATCAGTGTTCTGAAGGTCATGGCGGATTTCCTTGGACGTTTGCAGCGCGCGGACACGGGCCTCCGCGCGGCGGATGGCGAGGTCGGCCTCTGCGGCATGGCGGCCCTGGCGGAAGGCGATCCAGAGCGCGCTCAAAAGGGCAAAAGCTATGGCGCCGCAAAACGCAGCCCGCTGGCCAAGGCCTGCCAGCAATCCGGTGATGACGTGGATCATGGTGTCTTTCCGGTGCGATGATCTTCAATCCGAGCCGACCGGGCGTGCAATGCGTAGACAATGACCGCGAGAAAGACAGCGGCGCCAATCCACGGCAAAGCGGTGGCGAGCCAGGCGTCAAGCCCGAACAAAGAGAACGCACGCCTGGCCATATCCCGCGCTTGCTCCGCCTCAACCAACGCAGGCGCGATTTGAGACCCCACAGACCCGACGGCCCCAAGGACCCCAAGGCCAATCTGTGCACTGGATGCCATCACGATCCGGCTGTCTTTTGGTATGCCGGATGCGCGCGCGGGGGCGACTGCGCGCGGCCCGGCAACCTCAAGGGCTTCGGTCAACGCCATATCGATGATTGGGACGAGCGGCAGGCTGTTGTCATTGCGGAAGGCCAAAATAGCAGCGCTTGTCCGAGGCCCAACGATCCCGTCAATGGTGCCTACCTCGTGATAGCCGAGCTCCTTTAGACGTCTTTGCACCGCCTCGACGGTCATCGTCACGCTTGGCGCGACGTTGCCCGCACGCCGCACACCGAGAAGCTTAGAGACTGGGTAACGTTTGATGTTCACGGCATCACTCTGATTGCCGCCGAGCCCCCAGACCCAAGCGCCCTCAATCCGATCAATGAAGAACACATGGCCCTGCCAACTTGAGCGGCCGCGCGGGATTACGCCGATGTCGCCTTGCTGGGCCTCCGCGGTCTTCACCGGGACACCCCAGTCGAGATAGGACCGCGCCGTCAGCTTACGGGTCGAGCGGATGCCAGCTTGCTCGAGGCAATGGCCCACAAAAGCTGCGCACCAGGCGACGCTGTCATGTTCCACCCAGTCGTGACCGACTGAGGCATACATCTCCAGGATGACGGGATTGTCGGCGGGGCCTGGGCCCTCAGTTGTGCCGATGTAGCTGCGGGCAATTTCGAACGGTGTCATGATCTGCTCCCATGCAAATGCAAACAGCCGCCCCAAAGGACGGCTGCAGTTGAACGTTTAATAAAGGACAGGCCTTGAGAGGCTAGCTCGCTTTGGCGCCATCAAAGACGGTGTCTTTGGCCTGCATCAGCCAATCATCCACGGCGGCGGCAGCGGAAGGACCAATGCCCGCCAGACCCATAAGTTGAACCTCATAGAGACCGTGGGCGTTTTCGGGATCGCACCAATGGCCGCCATGGGCGAGCACCAACCGCCTGACCGTTGCCACGGGATCTTTCGATGCCTCAATCTGTGTCAAAATCGCTGCGATCTCAGTCATAGCGTGTTCCTCCCATGGTCGTTTCTTGAGCCTCAATTGGTCGTCGTGATTGGCCGCTTCAAGTGCGCGGTCCAATCTGCGTCGCTACTTCTTGCGACTGAGCCACGCGGCAAGGAGAGCCTCTGCCCCGCGTGGGCCAAGATAGGCGAGCGTTGCCACAAACCCGGTGGAGACCGGCTGCGACAGGCCGATGTAGCGCGCCGCCGCCTCTCCAATCAGCGCCATGCCGACGGCCACGGGGATTTCCCACAGGAGCTCTTTGCCAAAAAAACGGCGATTGCCGAGCTTCACCTCGCCCGAGTGGTACATCAGACGCCCTGTAAAAGCCCCAATCAATGTGGTCACGGCCCCGCCAAACAGCGCGTTTATGGTGTCAATAAATCCGCCATCGTTCATGTCGCGTTTCCCTCAAGTTCTGCCACTCGGGCAGACAATTCTTTGACAGCCTCAATCAGCAGACCGGTGATATTGCCGTAGGCGACGGAGAGCTGACCGGTGTCCGCATCCGCCCGCACCACTTCGGGGAGCACCGCCTCAACCTCCTGAGCAATCACCCCAATCTGTCGGCTGCCATCCATCGTGAAGCGCACGCCGCGCAAGGCGCTGACCAAGGCCAGCGCGTCGACGATGGTCTCAACATCGGATTTGAGCCGCGCGTCGGAGGAAGAGACGAAGTTCGGGGCGGTCACCACGCCGGTGAAACTCGCTCCTGATAGCGCCGCCTTTGCAGCGATCGCTGCATCGTAATCGGCGGCGGATTTCGTCGCCATGCTCCCAATGCCGAGGTTTGTCCGAGCCACGGCTATGTTCGCCAGGCCTTCCAGGTTGCCCGCCGCATCGAGAAGCGCGTCCCAGCCGGTGTTCGTGGCGTTCCTCCGGCGCAGAACTGGTGGCGAGACCGAGGTGTCGACCCAAAGCATGCCCGCGGTGGTCGCCGTCGGTGTAGAGGCCCCAGCATTCGTCGATTGCAGCGCCGCAATCACTTCATTGATCCGGGCCCGCACCGCAGCACCCGCATCATTGGCAATCGTAAAGCTGGAGGTTTGCGTCATCTCAGCGTTTTCCTGTTGCGGTCATTGGTCGGATTTCAGCGAACACGTCAGGCCACCTCATCGGCATAAAGCCGCAATTGGCTGACGATCGGCGTATAAGACGCGTCTTTCGTCGTCAGATGCGCCCGCGCTTCCACCGCGCGGGCTTCGATTTCGTGGTTGTCGAGACGACCCCAGGGACCCCAGGCGGGCGTGCCGGCCGGATCGTCATCGGTTTCGCGGATCTCAAAGAGCACGTCGATTTCCGCGCCAGCCGACCCATCAAAATCCGCCCAGGTGTCCATCAGCGCCGTGCGGGCATCGATCCGGTCATTCAGCGCGAGGGCGGCCACGCCGATCTCCGAGCGCAAGCGCACGCGTTTCACCGCGCCAAGGTCGAGCCCGGCGGCAAAGCCGTACCACCCCTCCATCGCGGTCACTTGCGTCACGCCATTTGCGGTTGTCGTGGCGAGCGTCAGGTTTGCCCCCGTGATCTGCAGCCCTGATTTCGGGCCGACAAATCCGGGATCGGCTTGCAGAAAGTCCAGCGTCGAGAAGGCCAGCACCTGCGCGCCCTTGGTCGAGACCCGGGTTTCGGGTCCAGCGCGGCCGCCGCTGTCTTCCGCGCGCACCAGATAGGTCCCGGGTTTCAGCGGCACGACGGCGATGGCCTCACCGCCCGAGACCCGGTCCATCGAATAACTGTCAGCCCAGGTGGCCGTCGATTCCTTTGAGTGCCGGATCACGACATTGCCGCCCACGCGGACATCAGGATCAACCGAGCGGGACCATTTGAGGATCGCAAGCCCACCCGCTGTTTGCAGCGTCACGTTCTCTAGCTGCGCTGGAGGGGCGGTGAGCCCGAGGATTTCAACCGCTGTCTCCTGCCAGGGCGAGGAGACGCCCAAGACCGAGATCGCCTTTACGCGGAAAGCCCAAGCTCCCGGCGCAATGTCGCGGATTTCGAGCGCGGTGCCATCGGTGCGTCCATAGTCGATCCACTCGGTTGCGCCCGCCAGTTTCCCCTGCAGCTGGTATGCAGAGATAAAGCTAGACGGTGCAGCTTCCCAGCTGATCTTCGCCAGTACCTTCAGCCCGCCACCATCCCGCGTGACATAGAGGTCTTCGGTGACCTGCGGTGCGCCGGCGGGCGGAATGTCGTAGGCATTGGGCAAGGCTGTCCGTGGGGCAGCTGCGTAGATCTGCTGCTCGGACGCCGACCAGTCATAGACCAAGGGCGAGGTCTCACGCAGCACAAGTTCCGGCAGGAGCAGCGGCCCATCGCCCGAGGCCGTCAGATCAAGGCTCACCCCGTGCACCTCGAAGGGCTTCGCGGCAAAGCCCCAGCGGGCGTAGGAGAGCGTCACCACATCCCCGACGGTGGCGGCCCAGGCTGAGAGCTTGCCCGAAAGCCGCACCGTCATCTGCCGACGCGCGCGTTCAAGCTCAATCTTGGCCAACCGCTGCGCCATGGCGGCGGAGATCGTGAAGGGCAGCGAGATATCGCGCCATTTCCGCTCGCCACCGTCCTCGGCCAGATAGACATCCGACGCGTAAGCCGGAAAGTCATCCGGTTGCCAATCGTTCTCGGGGCTGACGAACTGCCCCCGCACCCCGTTGAAGTTCGACGACATCGTCACGCGCGTCGCCAAGGTCAGCCCGCCCTCGCGGGCATGGTCCGATGTGAGCGCCACGTCAGGTGCGCGCCATGCTCCCGCGTGGATGCGCCAGGACCCGCCCGAAAAGGCACAGCGCCCGGCGAAGGAGGAGAGCATCCCCTCAATGATTGTCTTCGGGACCTCCGAGAGGGTGATCACCCCGTTGCAGGCGTAACGCGGCTCTACCCCACCGCCGGCGAGTGGAACGATCTCGTCGCAGATGTTCGCGGCTTCGACCAAGGAGATCTCGTCAATCCCGTCGGGCTGGCCGATGCGCGCCCCGATGCCCCAGGTCGGGTTGGCCATATAATCGGCAAGGCATAGGGCGGGGTTTTCCGAATAGCCTGCGGTTTGCGTCCGCGGATCCCAGATGTCGTCCTTGCCTTCGAGATCGACCGTGATGTTCGGGATCCCGCCCGGAAAGGCGTCCTGGTCATAGGTCAGCCGCAGCCGAATGGCCGCACAGCCCCGAAGCTGATGGTTCTCGGTCCATTTGTCGGGCAGCGCTGCCTTGAGGCCCGCAAAGGCGGTCTGGTTGGCGGCACCCAGTTTCTTTTCGACGACGACCTTTCCGGCCCAGCGGCCCTGCGCGACCCCAGCGGCATTCACAGCCACTTCGCCTTCAAAATAGATGGCGCCGATCGATTTGACCCGGTGCGTGGCCAGGACGATCACCAGATCGAGGTATTTGTTGTCCGACCCCGAGGCGTGCAGGAAGACGATGACCCCACCCTTGCGGGTGCGGCCATAGACGAGATCGCGCGGCACGACGGGCTCGCGGATCGTCACTGTCCGCGGCCGCATCGTGGTTTGCGGTTTCGGCATCAAGGCCTGCGCCGCATAGGACAGTAGTAGCGTCCCGCCGATCCGCAAGAGCGCCGCGCCAATACCGCCTGCAGCCAATACGCCGCTGATCGCCCCCGCGATCGCGGTGACGGCTGTCACGATGAAGGGCATGGAGTGGATCCGTATTCAGATGGGCCAGGCAAGCCGGCAAGAGGTCAGCGGTACGGTTACGAGGCCCTCGGGCGCCATGCCAACTGCAGTGGCCCCAGTGCAGATGCCGAAGCCAAGACCGGTGTCGGCCAGAACGATATCGCCGCGCCCAGCGAGAAGAACGGCGGGGCGCGGTTCGCCCAAGAGAGTGCGGCCCATGTCCACAAGCGAGGCCCAGCCCAGACGCCGCATGACCCTTTGGCCGCCGAGAGCCGTGGTGTAGCGCCCGCGCCAGAGGGCCGCAATGTCCTCACCGCCGGTCAGGATCATGCGTGTCCCGAATGCAAAGGTCGGGCAGTCATGGACGCTCCAAAGGAAAGGCTTAGCCCGTGCGGTATCGATGGCTGCGGCGAGAAGGCGTTCCCAGTGATCGACGCGGCGGAGCATCATCCGCGCCCCCAAGTGATTTCGCGGTCCTGGATCGCTGTCACGTATTCGAACCCGAGATCGCCCGGGAACAAGACCTGCTGGCTTTCATGCGTATAGCGCCAGGTCCGCGCCACGGTCAGGTCGATCAGACGGCTTTCATAACTGATCGTGATCGTGCAGGTGTCGGCGTCATCCTTGATTTCCGGGACATCGAGCCGGCCAGAAAAGGCCTGAACCGGATCGGCGATGATGCTACCATTCTCGGCCAGAAGCCCCAGCCAAATACGGCCCGGCAGGCCCTGGTGCGCTTCCTCGATGGCCATCTGCACGAGGTCCAGCGGCACGCCGGACAGCGAGACGGCCGTGCCGCCGGCCACGACCTCTCCGGTTTCGTCGATGGCCCCGAGCCCGAGCAAAGACCCAGCCCCCGCCCAAGCCTGGCCGTTCCAGATGACCTCTCCAAGCCCCGACCAGATTCGAACCCAGCCCGTTGCAAACTGGCCCTCGAAGAAGATGACGGGTCGCAGGCTTTGATCAGCCAGCGCAGTGGCGAAGGCGACAGTAAGATCGCGACTCATCAGAGGGTCCTCACTTGTTAAAGAGCTTCGCGGGCGGAGATCGTGAAGCGGTGCTGATCCGCCCGACCAATGACCGAGGGGACCGGGGCCGTCAGCCGCAAAAGGACCGACGGGGCATCAAGGCCGAGGAGCGAGCCAACCGGCACAGAAGCCCGAAGCGGCGGCACGAAGGCGAGCGTGGCCTCACTGCCTACGGGCGTCACATCCGCCGTGATCTGGTAAAGCCGCGTGGTGGCATCCGAACCCAACTGAAAGAAATCCCCCGCGCGCAGACCAAGCCCCCACCCGGCCGTGCGCAAGGTGGTTGCCCCTGCGATTTGCGCCTCGGTGACGTAAGGGTTGCCTGCCGCCACCAGTACCTCGATCGAGGGATCGGGGAACAGGAACCGGCCCCGCAATCCACCAAGCGCGGTGAAGAAGGCCGAGAGCCGACGGGCTTTGGCCCCCTGGGTCACCGCCATCTCGATCTGGTACTCCCACCAGGAGGCACCCCAGTCCTGGATCTGGGATGTGCCGGTGAACGGCGAGCGGACCTCGGCGACTGATGTGACCAGCCGCCGCTCGAGCGAGGTGACGAGCGTCAACGGCAAGACAGGAATGGCCATTTCAGATTACCTGACCCCGGCGTCGCCCATCGGCCACGCTTTCCTTGGCAATGCGCGCGATCTCGGGGATGGCCGCGCGAAGGCGCGCGTCGATCTGCTCGGCCACGCCCATCTGCGCCCCGCGCGCATCGATGTTCACGGTGACGCCCGCGCCAATGCTGCCGCCCCGACCATAGTCTGCCGCCTCACGCCGGTTCAGCACACGTTCGCCACGCTGCAGGATCGTTGGGACCTCGTCGGGGCGGAGACCAGCCCAACCGCCGGAATGCATACGAGGTGCCGCCGCGAAGGCCATCGCAGGCACCTGCCGCGTATGGCCTGACAGGCCAACGATGCCACCCGCATGCGAGACAGCCGCTGCAACAGACCCGCCGCCAAAGATACCTGAGAGCGCAGAGGCGATGGGCCCCAGCACCGCGCGCTTGAATGACAGAACCGCAAGGTCCGCCAGGATCGAGCGCACGAGGCCCTTGAAGTCGAACTTGCCGGTCTCGACGAAGCTCCGAAAAGCGCTTTCCGCACCGCCGAAGGCGCCGGTCAATGTTTCGCCGAGACCTTTGCCCCAGTTCAGGGCATCCGTGGCATAAGAGTTCAGGGCTTCTGAGACGGCGCGCCAGCCGGTCAGGATTTTCTCTGCAGCGCCACCACCAGAGCCGCCGCCCACAGCATCTCCGGCCTGGTCCATAGCGCCTGCCAGGCGGCCCGCAGAGGCCGTGGCGTCATCCAGTGCCGCAGCGCCGTCCGCCCCAGTGCTCGCGACAGCATCGCGGAGTGCCGCCCAGGAGGACAGCGGGGCCGTTGCACCATTCGCAAGATCCGTGGCGGCCTCGCGGTATGTGTTGGCTGTTGCCAGCGCCTCGGTCGCGATGGCGTCAAGGCCCAGGTTAGGGGCCGTCAGCGGGTTGTCCTCAAAAGCCCTGCGGAATGCATCTGCGGCGGCGCTTCCAGCATCTGCTGAAGCCCCCGCGAAGGGGTTTTCGATATCGCCAAGACTGATAGCGCCAATCTCGCCGAAAGTGGTCTCGATGCCAACGGCGGCCAGTGCATCACGGATGCGCCCCGTGAAGGCATCGATCCGGCGGATTGCGCCGTTGAGCATCGCCTCGATTCCGTGGAGCATGCGGTTCGCAGCCGAGAAGACCAGATCACCGATCACATCCGGCAGACGCGACCAGATCTCGCGCACGGCGAGTAGCGCGCCCTCGAAGGTGTTGGCTGTGGTGTTGCCAAAAGCCGCGACACTCTCGATGGCCCCGGCCATGCCACTCGCGGCATCGGCTTTCAGGTCATAGAACATGGCGGTGGCCGCAGCCCCCGCGCTTGATGCCCCCATCTTGATCCGGTCCCACACCTCGACGGCAACATCTTTTAAGAGGCGCATCGCCTCGCCAAAACTACCAGCGCCGGACGTGAGGCGCGTGAACCAATAGACCAGTTCGCCTGCACCAACGATCAGCGCGCCAATGCCCGTGCGGATCAGCGCACCTTTGAGAACCACCAGCGTCGTTGCCAATCCGCGTACCGAAATGACCGCCGCGGCCATGGCGGCCACCCAGCGTACAGTGAGGAAGGTTGCGAAGGTTCCTGCGTAGATGGCCAGTCGGTCGAGATTAGCGAGCACCGTGTCAAAAGCCCGGCTGATCGGGCTGGTGCTGGAGGCAAGGGCGACAAACGCATTTGCCACCGCTTCAAGCGACGGGGCGAGTGCCACGGCAATCCGGTTGCGCACGCCAGTGAAGACCTGACCAATGCTGACGAGCGCCAATTCAGATCGACGCATGGCGGTAATGGCATCCGCATCCAAAACAGCGCCAAGCGCTTGGGCCTGCGCCCCAAGCCGGGTCATCTCCGCCCCGCCGTTCTGCAGGAGGGGGATCAGCCGCGTTGTGTCGGACGCCATGGCCTCAAGATAGAACGTCATCTCCTGTTGGCTGACGCCTGCGCGCTCCAAGCTGTCGACGTAAAGCTGCAAGGCTTCCGGCCCTGAGAGACGAGCGAACTGATCTGCCGTCACGCCCACGCGGGGTGCGATGTTTTCAAAGAAGTCCGCCATCGGGCCGCCGCCCGTCTGCAGGAAATCACCCACACGGTCGTTCACGTCCTTCAGGATATCGGCGAGCTTTTCCTGTTCGATCCCTACCGTGGCGGACGCCGCCGACCAGCGCTGGAACACCTCCGAGTTGGCATTGGCAACCTGCGAGAGCTGGCCAATCTCATTGGCGGCCGCCACCGTCGAGCGGGTCATCGCAACGACAGCACCCGCGAGCGCTGTGGCCGCAGCAGTTGCCGCGATACGGGCCCGGCGCGCGAAGGCTGCCATGCGGGCATTTGCCTGGTCCAATTCACGGCTCAAACGCCCCATACCCCGCGACCCGGCCGCACCCACACCTTCCAGCTCGGCGCGTACTTGCCGGCCGCCGGTCGCAGAGAGCCGGACAGAGACACGTTTTTCAGCCATGGTTGTGTTCAATCTCTTCGTTTGTTTTGCGCACCATAACCGCCTCGATCGGCGGCAGGAGTTCGGCGATGATCGGGGGGGAGAGCCCGAGGGCTACGCCAAGTTGCAGGGCAGCGCCCATGTCCCAACCGAGGACAGCGCCACCGTTCATCCCGCCTGCAACGCGCACTTGGCCGCCCAAGCGCTGAACCAGATCCCAGATCTGCCAGCCCTCAAGTGTGCGTGGCGCATGCAGACTGCGCGGGCAGTCCGCGCAAACAGAGGGACACGCCACGCAATAGTCACCGCCCCCGCCGAACTCCCAGTCGGCGAGAGCGGTCAGGCGTTTTTTTCCGCATCCAGTATCAGCGCGCCCGCGATGTATGTGGTCTGGAAGGCCTCGAATATTGGCCAGAGTTCCAAGAGCGCATCGATGCCCTCAGGCGTCAGCGGCATAGGTTTTCCGTCCTCGTCTCCGACGCCTTCCCAGTCTTTTACAACAATACGGGCGACGGCCTTTGCGACGATACGCGCAAGATCGTCGTTGGAGGCGCTGGTTTCAGCATCGGTTGCGGCGGCGGCGATCGCCGGATCGCTGCGCGCCGCCAGCATAATGGCCGTAGTCAGGGGCTCTACCAGCAGGCGAACGCCATGGCCGAGATCAAGCCATTGCGGCTCGATAGACAGGTTCAATCGTAGCATCAGTAATCTTCGCTGTCGTTGGCCAGTGTGACGGTACACATGCGGCCAACCAGCGGGTCACTCGCCGCCTGCCAGTCAAAGGTCGCCTGCACACCTTGTGGGCCCGAGATTTCGATCCGTGGGCGTGGCAGATAAACTGCATGCGCGGTGACGGTTAGGTTTTCACCGGTGGGCAGTGTGTACGAGAACGCAAGTTCGCAAGCCTCGCCATTGATCGCCTGCTGCACCAGTGTCTGGTCGGCGAAACGCACAACGACATTGCCCGCGAGCGCTGCGATAGAGGGATCCGCGCCATCAATCTTGCCATCTGCGCGGATCGTCTCGATGCGGTCGAGATTGTTGGTATAGGTCAGGTCCGCGGAGACGACATTGCCAATATTCGCCCCGTTCCGTGTAATCGACCCGTTGAATTGCCCGAACCGTTTCAGCGCGATAGTGTCAGGCGTACCTGCGGCGGCACTGGTGGCGATCTCCTCACCTTGCGCAACAATACTCGCAGTGGCCGTGAGCAACCCAGAGCGCGCCATTTGCCAGTTGAGACTATCCACCATACAGCCAGAATACATGGCGTAGCGCGGAACCTCTGGCATGCCGGTCTCAACCGAAAAGCTTGGCAGCACCCAGTTCCCAGAGCGGAATTCATGGGTGTAGGGTGCGTCAGCGCCGGTGGTTGTAGGCGCTCCAAACGCAGCCTTCAACCAGAAGCCAAAGGCCTCCGCGTCAATTGGGATCACCACATCGCCGTCTGCCGTCACCGCATCCTTGATCGGCGCCTGCGGGTCTCGGCCGTAGCCCAGGAGTTCCGAGGTCTGCAGCGGTTGTTCCGCCCCTAGCGACGTACTGGCGAAAGGCATCTTGGTATAGCCGCTCGCAGGAGGCGTGCCATAAGTCATTTCGAACGCAAACGCCATTTGCGCCCGCGCCCCTTGAGCTCGTGCCATTGTAATTTCTCCTTGTATTGATCTCGTCAGCCCAGCGCGTCGGTTGTCGCGTAGTGAAGAATGATTGGAATGATCCCGGCCTTCAGAGATGCGGCCCCCTCGACGGGAAGATCGACGGGTTCAGCTGCCTCTGGCTCAACCCAGTCGCATAATCCCCGCAACGTTCGGTCGGCGGCGATAACTGCGCCGACCTGAGCGGAGAGCGCGTCAAAGACGCTGTCACGGTTTGACGCCGATTGCACAATAACCTCGAGCTCGGCTCGGTGCTGGAAGTGATAGGTCAGCGGCGACAACGTCACGCCTGGCTCGCCCGGGGTGCCGTCGCGCAGGATAATGAGACCTGCGGACGGAATGCGTTCTGGTAGGACTTCCCCGCGTAGGACGGGTACATGTGGGATCGTACGCAAGAGGTCCGCCAAAGCGGTCAGGGTGGTTTCCCGTGCACTCATGTTTTTGCGTCCAGCCATTTCGCTACGATCAACCTTGGTATAGTGGCCTGCGCGCGGTCAGCATCGCGCGCCAGGTCGAGCCGCTTGCCCAGCTTTACCTGAGGCACCAGCAAGAAGATCGGCACTGTGCTGCGCCCGTGACCTGTCTTGGACCGGGAGGCCACGCCCAGCCCACGATTATTCAGCCGACCCTCCGCTACCAAGAGGCTTGGTCCCCGGCGCCGATAGACAAGCCGCAGACGCAGCCCGCGCCGCCGCTCCCATTCGTGGGGCGTCAGCGCCTTACCACGGGCACCTTTGCCTGCCGCTGGCGTTGGGATCGCTAGCCAGAATCCGTCCTTCGATCGGATCAACGGGCCGGTGTCATGGGCACCGATGATCTGAGGCGCATTCGACCAGACTAGAGCCGCCGCTTCCAGGCTTTCGCCCGTAGAAGGATAGGTCTTGGACCGGATCGTGTTGGCAAGCTGCTGGCCAAGTCGGGCGCTCGTGATCTGGGCGCGCCAGTTGGATTTGAGATCTTTGCCCGCCGCACGCATGGAAGCTGTAACGGCCTTTTCGCCAGCGATGATTTCGGCGCGCATCGCGTTGACGATGTCGCCCGTCACTGAGAGGTCGAGTTTCATTAGAGCCTGTAGGAGCGCGTTTGCATGGTGAAACACTTGCGTTGTTGCGTGAGTGCATGGGGAGTTTAAGCTTTCCCAAGGAAAAACCCTTTGGAGCCACTGATGCAGCCCCCTTACATTGTATTTGAATTGAATTTCATGCCTGGGCTTCTCAAAGAGCCAATCGTGCTCACGCCACAGAACCCAAAATGGGAAGTCGTAATCCGATCGCTCCAACGCATCGGTGTTTCAGATTGGCGAAAGCATTACGATAATCTCGAAGTTTGTGATGGATTTTCCTGGTCGTTGAAGATCAATACTCCCCAGCTCAAGCTGAGGTCATCGGGCTCAAACGACGCCCCGGATGCCTTTGAAAAAGTTAGAGAGCTTCTTGAAGCAGCTGCAGATGACGATTGATGTTGTCCCGGGGAAAGTGGTTTCATGTTTCACGCCGGTGATGTCGTTACAGTCCAGATCAAGCGCTCGCGATCGCGGATCGGCTCGCCTTGGATCAGGAAGGTTTCGTCACCGATGAGGATCTGCTCATCAGGGCGGGGCGCGGGGAGTTCCGAGATGCGCACATCAAAGCGCATGGTCTCTGACACCAGGCGCGCGGCCCCGAACGTGGTCACATCATCATTACGGCGCATGATGATGCGGACCCGTGTGAACTGCCCTTCGCCGTCGCGATGCCACGCCTCTTGGGCAAGGTTGCGATCAGCAAAGAGCAGATCAAGGGCCCCGGCAAACGCTGTCACCGCTCCCATGCCTCAGTTCGAGCTGAAGAGACGAATGGCGAGCCGGGGCCGTTTATTCACCGGTAGGATGGAACCCTCAGTCATGAGATCGATCCAGCGCCCCTTGGTGTCCATCATCTGGCGTGCGTAAAGCGGTAAGCCTACAGTGTTGGCGGTTTCCAGAAGGTTCGCCGGGCCGCCATAAGTGGTAAAAGTGTCGAAGGTCCCAAGGGGGAAGGCGATTCCTTCGCCCGCGGGGATCAGGCGTTCCGACGTGCCGTTTGAGAGGGTGACCGAGCCGTTGTACTCCTCGAAGAGGATGCCCGCGAAGGGGAAGGCGCGGCGCATGTCCTCGCGCAGGGGCTGGCCGCCGGTTGCCGAGAAGAACTTATAGGCCTCTTCAGTCTTCGGGTGGCTGATCAGCTTGTCGAAAAACTCCGAGCTCACCAACGCATGCGCTGTGGTCATGGTCTCGCCCAGGAGGTTGTCCTCGATCCCGCGCAGGACCGTTCGGACTTTGCTCTGCACGTTGGTGCCAGCTGTACCGAAGACAAAGTCGACCGAGATCTTTTCCAGGCCGAATTCGCTGAAGTAATCATAAAGCGTCGTGCCTGCGCCATCCTTCACGATGCCGCGCAGCGCATTCATCTCCATGTATTCGCGGGTCTGGGCATGCTTACGGCGCATCAGCGTCAGCTTGCGGTTCATCACCTCGACCAGCGGATCCGCTGCGTCCGAGACCCCCAGTGCCGGCATGCCCTGGATATCAGCGGGCAGGATCACATCGTCATGCGGGATCCAGGGCAGGGCGAAGCTGCGCATGGAGCGCTGTTCACGCGTGCCGACGGTGGCCGGCGCGCCGAGTGGAACGGAGGGCAGGAGGCTGAGGACCCCCTCACGCTGTTCGATGACGACTGAGCGTTGAGTGACGCCTTCAAAGCGGAAGAGGCCGATCTGGCCGAGGCGGGTGTAGAGGTTCGGCAGGATGTTGATGGCCTGCGTCATCTCGGCGAGCGAATAGCCGCCCGCGTCAAACGGGTTGCGTGTGATGGTCATGGGGAACTCCGGGAAATGAGGGCTAACGCGCGAATGCGCGACGAGGGGAACGGGCGGTCCGCCGGATCAGGCGGGCTCGCGCGGGAGGATGCCGAGGGCTGATAGCTGGGCGTGCTTGACCGCCGTCTTGGCTGTGTCATCGACACTGGCGTCGAACACGAGCGCCGCTTTTGAGACGATGGCGGGGCCGCGCTGGACCACGATGCCGGTCGCATCGGCCGCTGTCGCGTCGACGTCGTAAAGCAGAACAGCGCTCGCGTTCTGCGCACCATCGCTGCCGGTGGCGGTACTAAGCTTCATCTTGCCGCTTGCGGTGATGCGGCCGAGCACAGCGCCAACCGGGTAGCTGGTGCCGGCCAGCAACGTCACGGTCTCGCGGGTAAAGTTGGGGTTCAGTTCGTATTTGAGGACATCGCCCATGGTGGGCGGTTGGGTCAGCACGGACATGGGGCATCTCCAGAAGATTGAGGAGGAAAAAGAAATCCCCCGCCGGGGAGGAGCGACGGGGGATCAGGTGGGCGGTTCGCAATGAGCGGGAGGGTACTCAGACTTAGCGACCCGCCGAGGCAGTTTTCTTTGCTGCAGCCACTATTGGGCTTTCCGTGGATTTGGGCAGCACAGGCGAAGGTGGGGCAGCTACGATGTCGCGTGCATCCGCGGCGGCTGATGCGCGCTGAAGGACTAGTTTGCGGAGGGCTTCTGGCGCTGTGCCGTCGCGGAGTGCTTTCGCAGCATCGATCGCGATGCCGAGGCGTCCGGCTTGGGCTGCGATCTCGGCGATTTCTGCTGCTGACTCGCGAAGTTGCGCGGCAAGCTCTGCCAGATTGCTGGGTTGTGCTGCCGCTGGGGCAAGCGCCTCTGAAGTGGAGGGGGCAGGTGCTGTAGCAACCAAGGGCGTGGGATTATCTTGGTCCACATCTGCCTGTGCCTTTTCTCCACTCACGCCCTCCAGGACGGTGTCTTCGGTGTCAGCGGCCTCAGTTTTTGCCTCTGTGGTATCTGTTCTGGGGCTCATTACAGCCTCCTTTGGTTGGGGTTGGGTTGCGCGGGGTAACCTCGCGGTGGGCGATGGGGCGGATAGGCTCTCGCGGAAGCGGGCAAAGCCGCGTGTAAGATCGATGACCTCATCGGCGAGGCCCGCGGCGATGGCATCCGTCCCGCGATATGTCGCGGCCTCAGTCGCCAGCGCAGCTCCTTGGTTCAACCGCCCAGCGCGGCCTACTGCGACGGTCTCAGCAAAGAGAGATCGCAAAACATCGATCTCTCGCTGGATGTTGTCACGTACGTACTCGGGCAGTGGTTCATAAGGGTTGGCATCAACTTTATGGTTGCCAGAATGGATCATCGTCACCTGTACGCCATCCTGATCCAACTGGCCGCTGAGATCGGCATGCATCACTACCACGCCGATACTGCCGACGGCACCGGTGCGCGGTAGCAGGATGCGGTCGGCCTGTGAGGCCAGCGCATAGCCTGCCGAGAAAGCGTGTTCGGCGACGAAAGCCCAAACGGGTTTGTTACGGCGTAGGGCACGAATGCGATCGGCGAGGTCGAAAACGCCAGCCACTTCGCCGCCGAAGCTATCGATTTCCAACGCAATTCCATGCACTGACGGATCGCGCGCCGCCGCTTCGATCTGCGCCGCGATTCCCTCATAGCTGGTCTGGCCCGAGGATTGTCCGATCCAGCCGCCCCGATGGATGAGTACGCCGGCGATCTCGATCACTGCGATGCCGTCTGCAACCGGGTAGGGCGTATTGCCATGTTGCTGCAGGCGCTCGGTCAGGTTCCCAGCGAGTATGCTGGCCCGGGCGGGGAGATATGCGGCGCCATCTAAGGCTCCGTCGCTGTCCACCGTCTCAACGTGCTGCCCCAGTATGCGCGGTCCAAGCCCTGACAGAAACGCCAAGGCCTTAGAGGGTTCTACTAGGAGCGGTGTGTTGAAGGCGCGTGCGGCAATGCGGGCGTGGAGCATCAGGGTTGGTCCTCGTCAGGACGCGGGCTGTTTTCCGCGTCATCAGTCTCATTGTTTGGTCCAGCCCCATCGTCCTCGATCGGGTCCGCCTGCACACCTTGCGCGGGGGAGCCAGGCCGGCGGAAGTCGAGACCCAGCGCGCGCTCGCGTGCCCGCTCCGCGGCAACCTCCCGATCAACCTGTTCGGCGTCATAGCCACGCTCGGCGATGGCTTGGGTGCGGGATTTCAGGCCGGCCTCGATTTGAGCGATCTCTGCATTGGCATCTTTGAGTGGGTCGACCCAGTCCCATTTCGTCGGCAGCCAGTCGGCGGCCAGCATGCGCGGGCGATCCGCCTCATAGCCGGGCAGGGAAAGCGCTCCGGAGAGCACCGCTAGGTCCAGCCAGCGCGCATAGACGGGCCGGCAGAGCTGGTAGACCATCACGGAATGCTGCCAGGCCGAAACCCGGCGGCGGAACTCGATCAGCGCCAAACGCGAGTTCGAGAAGTTGCCCTTCACCATGTCATTGGCGAGGTAAGGGTAAGGAATGCCAAGTGCGGCCGAGATCTGCAGCAGCGTCCTGTACTGGAACGGCTCATAGGTCGCGCCGCTGTCTGCCGGCTGGCCAACGGTCACATCTTCGCCTGGATCGAGCCTCACGATCTGGCCTGGGCTGATCTCGACGCCAGCGGGCATCTCCTCATCGTCCAAGGGCGCGAGCGGGTTCTCTGGCGCCGGGGAGGTCACGAACATCGCGTACATTGCCGCGACCTTCTTCCGGTCGAGTTCGGCATCATCGTACTGGTCGAGCAGGAAGAGCTTCACGATGGCCGGGGCCAGTTTGGACACACCACGCAGCTGGCCGCCCTCCACCGGGTCGATCACATGGATCACCTCAGAGGCGGGCACTCGGACAATTTCGCCCGAGAGGCCCGGATCGGTGCTGTCGCCCGGGTGACGTCGCAGGAAGTGATAGGCCACACGCCGCCCGATCCGGTCGAACTCGATCCCCTGCCGTATTGCGTTGCCGTTCCGCGCAACGCCGGTCTCGTGCAGCGGCAGCATTTCCGAAGGCAACATCTGCAGTTGGAGCGGCACCGTGAGCCCGTCTTCCACCCGCCGTGGCCGGATCCGGATAAAGACCTCGCCTGCTAGGAACACCTCACGCGCGGCGCGGCGCTGCAGCCCGTAGAAGTCCGTCAGCCCCTCGGCGTCCGCCTCATCGGTCCAGGCGAGCCAAAGACGCTGCAGCTCTTCTTTGCGCCCAGCATCCGCCAGCTTCGAGATCGGCTTGACCCCATCCCCGACGGTGTTGGCCGCCCAGCTTTCAACGGCATTCACCGCATAGCCGTTGTTGCGCACGAGCCAGCGGGCGCGGGCGGTGATATCAGGGCCTGAGGCTGCAATCAGAGCATTCACGTGGGCCCGTGTGGCTTGGAACCCGCGCAGGCGGCGGTGATGCTGACCCGCATCAAAGCCACCGATGAATGCGCCCAAACGCTGCCGCCAGTTCATCATAGGTCTTTCACGGCATGTGGCCGCAAGACGCGCCGAGCGCTGCGCTCGAGTTTTGCAATCCTGCGTTCGATGTCACTTACAGCCGCCGCCAGTTCGACATCCGTGCCATAGGTCACTGTCTTGCCGTCATAGCTGACCGACCGCGTGCCGCTGTAGCGCGCGGCTAAAAGCGCGCTGTGCCGGAGTTTCAACTCGTCGAGGGTCATGATGTTCTCTTGTTCTGCACACTAGCAGTGTGTATATTGCGTACGTGTTAGGAGGCCTCAATGCAGCACGTCACTACAGAAAAACAGCGCACCAACGTCACCCTCACGGCAGCCAACTTGGCGGCGGCACGGGAGTTGGGTCTCAATGTGTCAGCGATTAGCGACGCTGCTGTTGCTGAAGCAGTCCGCGTGGTGAAGGCTAAAGTGTGGGCTCAAGAAAATGCTGCAGCCATCGAAGAGCGCCGTACTTGGATTGAAGCAAACGGGACGCCGCTGGCCGATCTTCAGGTTTTGAAGACAGACTGATGGCGCAGTTTCATGTTTATCGGGTGCCTGGCGATCGTCTCGTGCTCGACCTGCAGACAGATCTGATCGAGACCGGCACGCGCGTGGTCGCCCCACTGATACCGATGGCGTCAGGTCCCAAAGCCATGGGGCGACTAGAGCCGGTGTTTGATATCGATGGCGCCTCTTATGTGCTTCACACCGCTGAAATGGCAGCGGTCTCATCAGCAGTTCTCAAAGGCGAGCCTGTCGCAGATCTTTCCGCCTCAGACTATGAAATTCGCGGCGCGCTTGACATGGTATTCTCCGGCTTCTGATCATTCCATGTATTTGGGCGTGCTGATCTTCCAGCCGCGCCGCTGGGGCGCTGCGATCCGCCCTGCTTGAGGTTCGGTCGGTTTCTCGGGCTCGCCCGTTTGCGCGATGGCTGTGGTTTCCACGCCGGCCTGCTTTTCCAGCTGCCGCCACATGCGCTCATCAAAGCGATCGGCCCCGAGGATCCAGGCCGCAGCCCGTGCATAGACCCGTGTGTCCAGCGCCTCGTTGCGCTCGCGCAGCTTTTGCCATTCTTGGCGAGCAAAACCGCGCTTGTTGCGGATTGTGACCAGTTGCTCGCCCACCAACTGTTTGAGCCATTCGCTGTCAGCCCAGTCGGGCAAGTGAACCGTCCCAGCAGGTGCTGCGGCATCGGGCTCATCTGGCCGCTCCAACCGCAGATAGCGATAGGTCTCCGCTTTGAAGGTGGCTGTTGCTACGGTCCAGAGGCGCGCGCCGCGCTTGAGTTTGCGTCCATTCACTGTGGCATCCACAAAGGTTGGCCCCGAGACTGGCGTTGCCCGATTGAACCCCTCTAAGCCCTTCACAGGTGCGACCTGCGCAATGCCCTGCTTGCGCGCCCAGGCATAAACAGCGGCGGACTCGTATCCGGTATCAATGGCAAGCTTCGCCAGCGTCATGATTGCGCCGTTCTCATGCGTCCATGTTTGACCAAGCAGGGCCGTCAGTGCGTCCCAGCAGGCTGGATCATCGGGTCCACCCGGGATGACAATGTGATCTACGAGCCAACTTTCCAAGCCGCGTCCCCAAGCCCAGACATCCACCTCGATGCGGTCTTTCTGGACGTCCGCACCTGCGGTCAGGAACAGGCCGCCAATTGGGACCTGCGCCGCAAAGGCTTTACGCTGATCCGCGAGACGCTGCCATTCTGGGGCTTCGCCACTTTCAACCCATGTCTCGCCGAGCAGGGTGTTGCGCGCCGCGCGCAGCATCTCGTCTGAGCCTTGGGCCGCCAGCCAGTCGCGTGCGATCTGCTCCCAGCTTTTCCAGCCGATCGGCGAATAGAGCGCCGACAGATGGAACCCAATCGCATTGGGATCAGCACTGGTCGCGGTCGCCCGCCACTCACCCCGCTCAAGCATCTGCGTCTTGTGGTGCTCGGCAATGGGCCGCTCGCAACCCTCGCAGGCATAGGCCGCCGTTTCGGGCCGTCCCTTCGCCCAGCGCAGGCGCTCGAACTGCAGCCATTGCATCTGGCCGCAATGCGGGCAGGGCACAAAATACCGCCGCTGATCGCTGGCTTCAAACTCGCGCTCTATCCGGCTTAGCCCTCGGATCGTTGGCGTCGATACCATGAACACCTTACGCCTATGTGCAAAGGTCGTGGTGCGCGCTTCGGCCAAACTGACCGGATCGCCTTCCTCGTCAGCTGAAGCCGGATAAGCATCGACCTCGTCAAGAAACACATAGCGTGCGGGCATAGACCTTAGGCCAGTGGCACTATTGGCACCGGTAAGCACCAAGATGCCGCCGGGAAATTCCTTGGACAGCATTGAGTTCCCAGCATCGCGTGACCGCGCAGGCTGCACCCGTTCTTTTAGCGCAGGGCTGTCCTCAATCAGTGGATCAATCCGGCCGCGCGATGTCCGTTTGGCCATCTCGACGGTGGGCAGCACGGCGAGCATGGGGCCGGGCGCGTGATGGATCACGAAGCCGATCCAGTTGTTGCCGGCTTCTGTCGCCCCGACCTGGGCGGCTTTCATAAAGCTGATCCGCTGCGCGGGATGGTTTGGCGACAGCGCATCCATGATTGCGCGTAGGTATGGTGTCCGCGATGTACGGTACTGACCGGGTTCGGCGCTCGCGCGCGATGACAACTTGCGATGCGCATCCGCCCATTGCGACACTGTCAGATCCGGATCAGGCCGTATGCCACGCTGCCAGACACGCAGGATATCCTCGGCGCCGTCAAAGTCGAGATCAAGGCCCTCGGTTAGATCAGTGTCACGATCTTCGTCATTCAAGCGAGACCCTGAGGTTTGCCAGGGCGTTGAGCTGCTCTCGGACATGGGTTTCCAGCACCCTTTGCAGGATCGCAGCCTCGATCGTTACGGGCATCCCCGCATATTTCTCCATCTCTGCGGATAATTGTGCGGCCATCAGGGCGGATACGCGGGTGGGCCAGGTGATCCAAGTATCGCGCTCCTGCCGTGCAAGCCGAAACACCAGCGTCTCGGCGCGCGCCCGATCCACCAGTACGCCCTTCTTCTTCTGGATCGAGAGCTGACGCTCCTGCGCCTGATAGACGGTGAGCGCGGTGCGCGCTTTGATATAAGACGTGCTGTCGCCGGGGCCTGAGGCTGCTGAGCCGTCACCAGTTGCACCAAGCCCGCCCCTTGACCGTATCTTTTGATCCGGATCGGTCGCTGAACCACGCCGTACATCCGAGGCTGCAGCGTTGATGGATCCGTCTGCAAAGAGCACCAGCCGCCCATTTTTGCGCGCCTTTTGGACCGCGCCGCGGGAGATCCCGGCATGCTCGGCATAGGCGCGTTCAGATAGACCTTCCATGGCGGTTGAATTAACCTCAAAACATTGAAAATAAACAGAAAAATATTTCTATTTGAGTTGATTACACTTCGGTGTCGAGCGATTCTCACATCAAGCAAATTTCCTGATTGGAGAAACACAAATGACCCTAGCCACCCGCTACAACGCCGAAGCTAAACGCCTGATGCTGCACATGGCAGACGATCTCGCGGTTGACCCCGCGATCGACAACGCCGGCCACATTGACGAGATCGTGTTCCGCCGCGGTGAATACCTGGGCGGCATGGCGGCGGTCCTCCTCGCGCTGATTGCTCAGCAGAAGTGAGGACCTTGCCATGAAAGCGATCAGCACCCTCCGCATCGACCACGATACCTTACCCAATCATTTTGACCGCTCGCGGCCCGACGCGGTTGCAGAGGCCATCGAGGCTGCTCTGCGCGACGGCGGCATCATTGCCGAGGCCTCCGATGTGATCTCCCACATCAAGATCGAACTACCCACGACCCAGCTTGCCGCTGCCAGCACCCTGCTGGCCTGCCTGCAACTCATTTGAGGGAGGGCAAGATGAGCACCTGCGCACAGATCGCCATCCAGACCGGACCCGAAGAATGGGCCCACGTTTACATTCATTACGACGGGTACCCGGCGCACATGCTTCCCGCGCTAGCCACGTGGATGCCCGAGGACATCCTGGCCGCCCGAGAAATCCGGCAAGTTAGTACCGAGGCGCTGGACTGTTTCGATCCGCCGCGGGCGCCAGTGGTCTTGCCACGACCAACCCGCGCCTTTGGCTACCTGTATGTCTGGCACGATGGAGCTTGGGCGGAAGCGGAGGCAGAGCAATGAGCGAGTTGGTTCTTCCCAGCCAAAACGAGACCTACGGGTTCTACGGACAGATGACTGCCTGCGCCTTACGGGATCGTCCGACAGATCAAATCTGGACGGTGGCCTGCGCCTTTATCGGTTTGGCGACAGGCGCTGGTACCGAGGATGAGATGCGCGGCATCAGGGATTTCTTGGACAGCTCAATGGGTCGGCATTTTGCCGATGATTTGATTGACGCGTTGCAAGGCCGCACCACGAACAATGAAGCCGCGATCATTAAGACGATCCAGAAATGGCAGGCCTGGACGATCAGTGCGCAGACCCAGCGGAAAGACGGCATCCCTGCGGGACTGCCATACCTCACCGGTTGGGTGCAGCATTTTGCAATTTTTGCCGCGATGGACACCGCCGAATAACGGCACAGAGCAACACTAAAAATATGGAGGCATCGATGCCGAAGATTACCGACACGCAAACCATTATCCTCACGCGCGCCGCATCCCGCCCTGGCAACTTGGCGATGCCGCTGCCCGACGGGCTTGCTGGCGCTGCGGCCAAGATGACCGTTTCCAAGATGATCGAGCGCGGCTGGCTTGAAGAGGTTGATGCCAACCTGCGCCGCAATGAGCCACTCTGGCGTGAGACCGGTGATGGCCATGGCACGACCTTGATTGCAACTGAGGCTGGACTTGATGCCATCGGCATTGATCCGGTTGTCGCGAGCACGGTCAGCAATATCCGCAAGGCTCGGCCAGCGGCCAAATCTACGGAAGTGGCCGCAGACGCAAGTGAAGGCCCTAAGCTGGTCTCTATCCGGCAAGGCACCAAGCAAGCGCTCTTGATTGAGATGCTGCAGCGACCGGAAGGTGCCTCCATCGCCGAGATCGTTAAGGCGACATCTTGGCAAGCGCATACGGCGAGAGGTGCAATCTCTGGTGCGCTCAAGAAGAAGCTTGGCCTGCCAATCACGTCTGAGAAACACCACGAGCGCGGCACTGTTTACAAATTGGACGCGGCCTGAGTCCGCCCATCATCGCCAGCGCTCGAACAGCCGGCGCAGCGCATAGCTGCGCAGCAAGGAGATCATCACAAACAGCGCACCGATCGCTAGGTTGTCGCTGAGACTGACCTGCAGCCCAAACCATGGGAACACTATGATCTGAGTGATGACGGCCAGCGCATAACCGACCACGACATTGGTGATCGCCTCGATCAGCGATTGGCACCGCGACTGCATCACGCCGCCAGCCGCTTGGACTTGAGGCCCGAGAAGGTTTCGCCACTGTCTGTCAGAACTGCCTCCTCGCCGGTGAAGGCTTGCCAGCGCTCGATAGCGACATCGACGTAAACCGGGTTCAGCTCTACCCCGTAGCAAATGCGGCCGGTGGTCTCAGCCGCGATGAGCGTGGTCCCGGATCCCATGAACGGCTCATAGACGGCCAGACCTGGGCTGGAGTTGTTCAGGATCGGGCGGCGCATGCATTCGACCGGCTTTTGTGTGCCGTGCACGGTCTCGGCATCCTGGTCCTTGTTAGCAATCTGCCAGAGCGTGGTCTGCTTGCGATCGCCTGCCCAGTGGCCCTTGCCCTTGGCCCGCACCGCATACCAGCAGGGCTCATGCTGCCAGTGGTAATCGCCGCGGCTGAGCACCAGCCTGTCTTTGGCCCAGATGATTTGGGAGCGGATGGCGAAACCCGCGGCGATCAGACTGTCCGCCACCGTCGCGGCATGCAGGGCGCCATGCCAGATATAGGCCACATCGCCGGGAAAGAGCGACCAGGCCTCGTGCCAGTCAGCGCGGTCGTCGTTCAGCACCTTGCCGGTGCGTTTGGTCTTGGCAGCTCCTGCTTGGTTGCGCCAGGACGGGTCGTATTCCACGCCGTAGGGTGGATCGGTCACCATCAGCTGTGGCTTCACATCGCCCAGCAGCCGTCCAACGACATTCGCGCTGGTACTGTCACCACAGATCAGTCGGTGCGGCCCGAGCTGCCACAAATCACCCGCGACCGATACTGGCTTAGCCGGTGGCTCAGGAATATCATCCTCACCATCGACCACACCATCGCTGCCCAGCGCATCCGGGTCCTGCAGCAGGGCATCCAGATCCTCATCCGAGAAGCCCAGAAGATCGAGGTCGAAGTCTTCCGCCAAGAGCCCTGCGATCTCATCGCGCAGCATGGCCTCGTCCCATTCGCCAAGTTCCGTGAGCTTGTTGTCGGCAATGCGATAGGCGCGCCGCTCCGCTTCATCGAGATGGCCAAGCCTGATGACAGGGGCCTCGGTCAGACCCAGCGCGCCGGCTGCCAGCACGCGCCCATGGCCCGCGATCAACTCGCCGTCGTCCGCGACCAAGCACGGTACCGT
Source organism: Thalassobacter sp. (assembly GCF_982993085.1). Classification (NCBI taxonomy): domain Bacteria; kingdom Pseudomonadati; phylum Pseudomonadota; class Alphaproteobacteria; order Rhodobacterales; family Roseobacteraceae; genus Thalassobacter; species Thalassobacter sp. The sequence goes on from NZ_CEZFMW010000004.1 coordinate 25,920, forward strand.
CCAGCCGAACTTGGCCATGCTGGCCGCGATCTTCGCAACTTGGGCATCGCCATGGATTTTTGCGTTCTTGGCATAGGGGCGAAGCTTCTCGATCGGCCAGAGCTCAATCTGGCGCGGCGCAAAAACAAGATCCATGGGGTTGGGGGCTCACTGGCAAGGGCGATGCATGCCGAAGCTACACCCCATACCATGGGGTCGTCAGCAATCGCGATGTCGGAAAAACAAAAGCGCCCGCGAAGGATATCCTCCGGGCGCAATTCTTTGATGATTAAGGGGTACGTCAAGGGGGCTAGAAAAGTCAATCCAAAATGTGAATCGGAGTCACATTTTCTGTGGGTGGCTTCCAGCTGGATTCCGTGGATCCAAAACTGGCTCAGGTGGATTCTTGACTAAAATACTAAAATCCACACTGGGAAACGCCGTGAGTCACGCAAGACATTGTTATTGTGATGTATTGTAGTCTCTTCAATCATGGGTGGCTTCAAAGTGGATTCCCCGGTGAAAATCCAAGTCGCTAGAAAACTTGCGCGCTGCGCCCCCCCGTATACGCAGAGGCCCGGGGAGGAACCATGGGAGGGGGGCGAAGTCAGCGTCTGCAGTCTTCTTTCAGATTGACCTCGTGGTCAGCTGAAGAATTAGTTTAGATCGCGCAATAAAGTTTCGGCTTGTTCAAGCACGGTCTGGATGGCGTCTTGAGAGAGGTCTGGTGGGTAACCGTATTTTTTGAGAATGCGCTTGACCAAGATTCGCATCCGAGCACGCGCACTTTCTTTCTTGTGCCAATCGACTGTTGCGTTCTTGCGGACTTGATTGAGCAGTTCGTGAGCGATTAGGCGCAACTCATCGTTGCCCATAGCCTCAATAGCGCTGTTGTTCTGCGCCAAGGCGTCATAAAAGGCCAGCTCTTCGGTTGACAAGCCTTCGGCTTCACCGCGGGCGGCCGATGCTTTCACGTCTTTGGCAAGGTCAATCAGGGTCTGAATCATCTCAACCGTTGAAATGGCGTTGGCATGATAGCGGGCGACTGCTTCTTCTAGGCGTTGACTGAAGGCGCGGCTTTCAACGACATTTCGTTTCGCTTTGCTCTTAATTTCTCCGTTCAGGAGCTTCTTGAGCGCTTCCAGGGCGAGGTTTTTGCGCTCCATAGACTGAATTTCGAGAAGAAATTCATCGGACAGGATGGAAATGTCGGGCGTCTTCATGCCCACCGCATGCAAGATGTCGACGATTTCCGCATCAGCGACCGCCTTGTTGACCAACTGCTCGATCGCAAATTGCTTCGCCCGAGAAGAGAGTTTGCCTTTGACTGTGGTTTTGGTCATCGCAGCGCGGACGGCCTGAAGGAAGCCGACCTCGTCTTTGACGTCCTTTGCCAAGTCGCTGGACGATGCCAAAGCAAAGGCGCGTGACAGTTCTAGAGCTGCGTCCTGAAACCGCGACAGTTCCTTTTTTTTGTCGATGTCGGACGCCTTCTGGCGTGCTGCCTGTGCTTGTTGTCCGACGATCCAATCGACCGCATCACCGAGCGCCTGCAAGCGCGCCTGAGCCGCGCCATGAAGGCCTACGCTATAGTCATGACCATTGAACATGTGCCGGACGACGTCGAGCTTCTCAGCCAGCAGCGCCACTGCTTGTTCCTCGTCGATACCGGTGCGTTCGCGGTCGGCGTCGGAATACTGAGACAAAGCATTTTTCAGGTTCTGGGCAATGCCGATATAGTCGACCACCAGTCCGCCCGGCTTGTCCCGAAAGACTCGGTTGACCCGGGCAATGGCCTGCATCAACCCATGTCCCCGCATGGGCTTGTCGACATACATTGTGTGCATGCACGGGGCGTCGAAGCCGGTCAGCCACATGTCCCGAACGATGACCAGCTTCAGTGGGTCATCCGGGTCGCGCGCCCTTTTCGCAAGGTCATCGCGCCGTTTCTTGTTTCCGATATGCGTTTGCCATTCGAGCGGGTCCGATGCTGAGCCAGTCATGACGATCTTGACCGCGCCAGATGCATCGTCGTCCGAATGCCAGTCGGGGCGAAGCGCGACGATCTCGTTATAGAGCGCGACGCAGATCCGGCGGCTCATGCAAACCGCCATGGCTTTGCCACCAAGGGCGGAAGTCCGCGCTTCCAGGTGCTTTACAAGATCGGCGGCCACTTGCTTCAGCCGCTTTTCTGCACCGACCAGCGCCTCAACGGTGCTCCACTTGGCCTTGGTCTTCTCCTGTTCGGACAACGTATCGTCTTCGAGGATCGCAGCGATCTCATCGTCGATCTTCGGCTTCTCGTCGTCGTCAAGCTCGATACGGGCCAACCGGCTCTCATAGTAAATAGGCACCGTGGCCTTGTCTTCGACGGCCCGGGTGATGTCGTAAATGTCGACATAGTCACCAAAAACCGCTGGGGTGTTGACGTCCGCGGTTTCAATCGGCGTGCCGGTAAAGCCGACAAACGAGGCATTGGGAAGCGCCTGACGCACGTAGTGGGCGTAGCCGTATTTCCGTTCACCGGTCTTTGTGTTCACCTTTGCATCCAGACCGTACTGACTGCGATGCGCCTCATCGGCGATGACGATCACGTTCCGCCGGTCGGTCAAGGTCGGGAAACGCTCCTCGCTCTTCTCTGGGGTGAACTTTTGCATGGTCGTGAAGATCACGCCGCCAGACTGCCGAGCCAGCAATTCGCGCAGCTCCTCGCGGCTTTCCGCGTGCTCGGGCGTCTGCCGGATCAGGTCTTTCGTCATGGCAAAGGTCTGAAAAAGCTGATCGTCCAGATCATTCCGGTCCGTCAGGACAATAAGCGTTGGGTTCTCCAGCGCCGAACTGCGCACCAGCAACCCCGCGAAGAACGCCATGAGCAGCGACTTGCCGGACCCCTGGGTGTGCCAGATCACACCGATACGGCGGTCGCCTTCGGGCTGGGTCGCCTCGATCGCGCTGGCCAATGCCTTTCGGGCGCCGAAAAACTGGTGATAGCCTGCGATGATCTTGAACGGCCCCTCGCCCAGATCGCCGAACACCGTGAAATCGCGCAGCAGTTCCAGAAACCGCCCCTTGTCGAACACGCCCCTCAGCAACGTCGCCATTTCCTGCGGTCCTTCGGGCGTGAAATCACCCACCGCGCCGGTGACCGAGCGCCATGGCATGAACCGCTCTTCATTCGCCGTCAGAGAGCCGATCCGGGCCAGCAATCCGTCCGAACTGATCAACACCGCGTTCGTCCGGAACAGGGATGGAACCTGCAGTTTGTAGGTCTGAAGCTGGGCGAATGCATCCTCGATAGTCGCGGCCTCGCTGGCGGCGTTCTTCAGCTCGATCACCGCGACGGGCAGACCGTTCAGGAACATGACCACATCCGGGCGACGATTGTGCTTGCCCTCGATCACGGTGAACTGGTTTGTCATCAGCCAGTCGTTTGCCTGCGGGTTCTCGAAATCGACCAGCCAGACCTTATCGCCCCTGATCGTTCCGTCATCCGCCTTGAACTCCACGTCCACGCCATTGACCAGCAGAGCGTGGATGCGCCGGTTTTCCTCGGTCAGGCTTTGCGACGCCGCCCCGGTGATCTGCCGGATCGCGTCCCGGCGGGCATCCTCGGGGATGCGGGGATTCAGCCGCGCCACGGCTGCCTCCAGCCGCCCCATCAACAGAACCTCGCCATAGGACGCGCGCTCAGGCGCAGTGCCATCGGGCGAGATCACATCCGCGCTCAGATACAGAATGCCCTGATCCTGCAAAATGGCCAGCGCGGCCTGTTCTACCAAGTCCTCGTTAATCATCGACCGGCTCCTCCTGAGGTTCAGGAAGCGGGAGAGCAGCCGTCCGGCGGAGTGCTTCCTTGTAAGTCTGACGCTCAACACCGAACAACAGCTGGGATACACTGACGTCGATGCTTCTGATATCGAATTCTTCCAGCTCGACACTGACGATCAATCTTCCGTCTTCGATCTGAGCCCCCGCGAAGCCGATGTAGGCATCAATTTTTTCATTGAACGGGCCGAAGCGTTCGTAAGGTTCAAAGGTCCGCACAGGGTCCGTCTGCTGATCCAGATAAGCATCGTGCAGGAAGCCGATTACCGTGTCGGCTGCAATTATCGCCATTCGCCGGTGGTGTTCACTTAGGCGGTTCACAAAGCCCAGCTTGCCGTGGCTGAGTGGCCCGGCCTTTTTACGAAAATTACCAAGCTCGACCGTCAGTGTGTTGTACTGCGAAATCACCTTGTTCAGAGGGTCTGTGCGATCATCGACAAGGTTAAGCAGGCGGATCGCAGCGGTCAGCCAGTTTCCGAGGCTTGGGTTGTCGCTTTTTATTGGGCTGTCAGGACGTTCCCGGATGGGGTTGATTGGATCATCCAGTTCCTCGACAAGAGTTTTGCAGGCGCATTCGAGGATGCTTTTGGCTGCGTCGATGCAGCCGTCGTTCCCGGCTTTGAACTCGCGCTCCAGCGCCTCATAAGTATGCTGGAGCATCGCGGCATTGGACCAATGACGGCAAAATGCTTCAATGCTGGGATAAAGATCGCTCATCAGTATAAGCGCCTAACTGTAATAAACTGACCTTCAGCCATCACTTCCCCACCGCTCTAGCCTTGCGCTGAGCCCAGACGTCCTCAATTGACATTTCTTGGAGCGCATCCTTCATGGCCTTGACTGCCTTCGGAGAGTATCGAGCGTGCGACACTCCACTGATCTCAAATTCCTTGAAGTAATCAGGGTTATCCCGAAGCCGCAGGTGGTCGACCAATGCCCGCGACTTCGGCGCAGTTAAGCCAACTTTTCCCGCGAGGTCCTTTGCCCCCAAGCTGTAGAAATCCAGTTCGTTGACGCGTTTCAGAGCGACCGCCGCACCAGAACCTTCGCCCTCCTTCAGCAAAGTAACAGGTAACCCTTCCCTCTTGGTCAAGCGCAGGCAAAGCGTTGGACCTTCGCCCTCTGCGGAAATGTTGATCGCAGCGACACCAGGGAATACGCCTGTCCAGGCTTCTCCTTCACTGAGGCGCTTACAGACTTTCTCCAGTTCACTGTCGCTGGGTTGTTCATAGTCGCCATTTACGGCGCTCTCCAGTACTGCAAGGCTGCGGGCTTTTGCTACCGCATCCATCTTTCGCCGCGTACCAGGGGCAAGAAGCGCCTTAATTTCTTCCACTTCCTGATCAAACAGCGTGGTTAGATCGCGCGGTGCAGTTGTTGATATGGGCAAGACACGTTCTGGCAGCTCAAGGATGAGCTTTTCCTCGAAAATCGTATCGTGAATGTCGCGGAAAAGCGTAACCCCTGCTTGCGCATAGAAGTAGAGCTGGTGCTCGGACATGTCGACGAGGTAATGCTGTGCAGCATCTCTTTGCCCGTTGATCGTCTGAAGTGTAAGTGCCTGTTCTTCGGAAAGTAATTTCAGGTTAGCATCGGTCAGACCTTTGCGTACGCACTCATCGAAGCCGATTGTTTGCTTCTTGCGCGGCTTGCGTATTTTTCCGTTTTTGTGCCTGATTGCGGCTTTTAACAGCATCTCGAACGAGTGATCCATCAAGATCAGAACGGCCTCGGTGCGTCCTCGATCCCAAGGCCTGTTGAAGTGGTCGATGGACAACACGAGTGCATTGATTGCCTTCTCACGAAGCTGTTTCACTTCTTTCTTCAAGCATCACCCTCCGCGCCGGTCAGGCGGAGGTCGCCGGACATGAGTTTGGGGAGGAGGATGTCTCGGGTGGCGGCGAGGGTTTGGTTTTCTTGTTCGTTGGCTTCGATTAGCTGGATCAGTGGCAATAACATGCCTTGAAACTTCTCAAGCACTGCATCCCCAGGAAAAACAAGCGACAGCTTCGCAATATCGCTATTCGACACGAAAGGTTGGGCAGCGCCTTTGCGTATCCTTGTCAGGTCGAGTTCTCGCAGCGCATAGAAGAACCATTCCGGCTTGGTCTTGGCCTTCAGTTCAAAGAAGGAGGCGTTGTTGTTGATCCATGCCCGCCCTCGGTGGGCAACAAAGTTGCCGCAGTATGCTCCGACCCGCCCGACGGAAATGACATAGCCCGACGCGTTCGCTTTGTCGGTATTGCCCATGTGGCCAGCTCCGCCGAAAACTGGAATATCGCCTTCTTCAACAAACTCCGTTTTAGGGAGCTGCTTACCACCTTTCAACTTGGCGAATGAGCTAACCTCGCGCTCTTCCCACCCCTCCGGAAGGCCGTTTTCTCCGAAGCTGTCAGGGAAGAGGGCGGCGAGGGGAGGGGCTTGGGTCAGGTTGGGGAGGAGGCCGCCGATGATGGCGGCGGGGTCGGTGGTGCCTGCGGCCTTGCGGCGGGTGGGGCCGAAATCCACGAACCAATCCCGAAACACCGCCCGCGCCATCGCCTCCAACGTCTCATTCATTCGCCGGTTCAGCTCGATCTTGTCGTCGAGAACGCTCAGCAAATTGATTGTGCTTTCGCGTGCGAATTGATCAATTGGAAACTTGATTGGGAACTTTCTTAATTCTCCCAGGGGGATGTATTTCTGCGTCGTTCCACGACACCTAGCGAAAAGTTCTGCCTGGGATTGAGGGGACTGCAAATAATAATACAACCATCTCCCGGACTCCTCATCCTTGGATTTGAACAAGCCCATATTCTTGATCGCATAATCCGGTTCACCTTTTTCAAGGTATACCTCGCCCACAGTGCCAATCATTGAGATTAGAACATCCCATTGATCAACCTTGCTTCGCTTGTTGATCTCGTCAAAGTCTTGTTGCGAGATCAAGTAGGCATTTTCGACCTCAAGGCGATGGCCATTCAAGTGCCTTGAAGTAATAAGTCTTTTACCTATCGTACTCTGTTTGGGGCTATCGTGTGTTCCATCCCTTACCGAGGAACAAAACTCTGCTGCGGTAAGCTCTATCCACTCAGTCATCGTTCGGGACCTGCGCTAACGCTGCTCGAACAGCCTGCTGAAGTGCTATTGACTGTGTAAACTCTGTTTCAAGCCGCCTCGCCAATGATAAAAATTTCTCCTCAAACGGCACGCCGTCGTCTTCCTCATCCGCGGCACCAACATAGCGTCCCGGTGTCAGGACGTAGTCATGCTTGCGGATCGCGTCGAGATCGGCGCTGGCGCAGAAGCCCGGTTCGTCTTTGTAGGGCTGATCGGGTGCCTTGGCCCGCCAGCGGTGGTAGGTGTCGGCGATCTTGTCGATCTCGGTGTCGTCGAAGTCACGGCGCACGCGGTCGACCATGTGACCCATCTGGCGAGCGTCGATGAACAGCACCTCGCCCCGCCGGTCGCGGTGGCTGTTGGTGGATTTATCATTGGCCAGGATCCACAGGCAGGCGGGAATTTGCGTGGAATAGAAGAGCTGCCCCGGCAGGGCGACCATGCAATCGACCTTGTCAGCCTCGATCATCGCGCGGCGAATGTCGCCCTCGCCCGATTGCTGCGAGGACATGGAGCCATTGGCGAGCACGACGCCCGCCGTCCCGCGCGGGGCCAGATGGTGCAAGATATGTTGCAGCCATGCGTAGTTGGCGTTGCCCCTGGGAGGCGTGCCGTGTTTCCAGCGCCCGTCATCCGTCAGCCGCTCACCCCCCCAGTCCGAGATGTTGAAGGGCGGATTGGCGAGGATGTAATCGGCGCGCAGATCGGGCAGTTCATCGCGGATAAAGGAGCCCTCATTGTTCCACTTGATCTCGGCGTCGATGCCCTGAACGGCCAGGTTCATCATCGCCAGCCGCCATGTGGTGTGGTTGATCTCCTGCCCGTAGACCGAGATGTCATTGCGGCGGCCGCCGTGATCTTCGATGAAGTTTTCAGACTGGATGAACATGCCGCCCGAGCCGCAACAGGGGTCGTACACGCGGCCTTGCTTGGGTTCGAGCATGGCAACCAAGGTTTTTACGACCGAACGGGGTGTGAAGAATTCGCCGCCCCGCTTGCCTTCGGACGAGGCGAAGCCCGAGAGGAAGTATTCATATACGCGCCCCAGCAGGTCACGCGCCTCGGTCGCGTTGCCGCGCATGTCGATCTTGGAGAAGAGGTCGATCAGGTCGCCCAGCATCTCCTTATTGAGCGTGGGTCGAGCGTAGTTCTTAGGTAAAACGCCCTTGAGCTTCTCGTTGGCCGGTACGCGCTCGATGGATTCCATCGCGTCGTCGATGATCTTGCCGATGTTCGGATCACGCGCCTTGTTGCGCAGATGCGACCAGCGCGCCTCTTGTGGGACCCAGAAGATGTTTTCAGCGAGGTATTCCTCCGGGTCTTCGGGATCGGCGTAGTCGTCTCCGGCCAGCTTGGAGTGGTAGCTTTCGAATGCCTCGGAAATGTATTTCAGAAACACCAGGCCAAGGACGACATGCTTATATTCGGACGGCTCTAGGTTGCCGCGCAGCCGGTCGGCAGCTTTGAATAGTTCGGTTTCAAAACTAAGTTCCTTGGCGTTATGATCATTCATACTGGTCTCTTTTGTGAAAAATTCCGGTCCGTCTCGTTTGAGATTTTTACTTTGACAGCTTTCATGGATCTGTCCAGGGATTGATCAGGTCGACATCGCAGTCCTCGAAATCAGGCGTGTTGCGCGTGGCGACCGCGGCGCCGCAGGCATGTGCAATGGAGGCGATCTGGCAATCAGCCTGGGCAATCGGCCGCCCGACGGCGCGTCTTACGGCGGCGATGGTGGCATAGGACTGCGCGGCGTCACTGTCGAAGGGCAGAATGCGACCGGCGAGGTCCTCGCGCAGGATACGGTCCACGGCGTCAACCAGCGCGGCGCGGCGCTTGCCGTTCCCCATGATTGCGAGACCGTAGCGCAGCTCCGCCTCCGAGATGGAGGTCAGGTAGACGTTGAGCCCGTCCTGAGTGGACAGCCAGTGTTCGACCTTGGGCTCCGGGGCCGGACGCAAAAGCTCCGAGATGACATTCGTGTCGAGGATGATCATGCGTCAGGCTTGGTCGAACGCGGGAGGTTCACGCATGGCTTCACGCGGCGGAAGGTCAAGATCAATGCCACCCAGAGGCGCAACCCGCGCACGGATGGCCGCGGCAAGGTCGTGAGTGGGCTTTGCTTGCCCGACAACCTGGCGCAGGATTTCGCGGGCCTCTTCCTCCATCGACCGACCATGCTCCGCCGCGCGAACGCGCAAGCGGCGCTTTACTTCGTCATCAAGGCTACGAATCGTGATGCTTGCCATGGTCTCCTCCCTGCTGTTTGCTAAAAGTAAGTTGTGATTGCATTGCAATCAAGGGTGAATGGATCAAGTTTGTACTACTTCTAGGGTACCGAAGCGTGGATCTATCTTGGCGTTTGGGATTTTAACCAAGGCTTTAGCTTCGGTAGCGTAGCCGTAACCCCTACCTCTCGCAGGATCCCGCTTGTCCTTAGGCCGTCTCTGACCCAGCCCAATGCTTCGCACCAATCGTGATAGTTGCGCCTCGCGGCTTCAATCTGGCTAGCATCCGGTCTGAACATCACCGGGCACGCCCGAACCTCGACGCTGCGCCATTTCCCTTTCACTCGAATGCGCTCGGTGCCGACTACCACGGTGGTTGCGTGATCGCCATGCCGGTTGCGCTTCATCTCGACCGGCACGCAGCGCGGTACAGCCCCTGGCATCCAATCGGGCGTAAGCCCAGCGCGAGCGAGTTCAGCCACACGGATCGCCATGCGCTTGCCGCCGAGGTTGTCGGGCATCCCAGCTACGGTGGCGGCGATCACTTCGGCGTCTTCGTGGGTATAGAAGCCCATCTTGTACTGACCGCCGTCAATTTTGCAGCCCAGCGCCGCCCGCTGCATGAGCACGTATTCGAGACCAAAGCCAAATCCCTGGCCACGCTCTTGGTCGGGCGGCTCGGGTAGCTCCAGCTGGGCATGCTCAACGCGAAACGCCCATTCCACCGCCTGCTGCACAGACATAACGCGCTTCGGCCGCCCGTGACCGGCTTGTCGTGACGAGGGGTGCAAATTGCGATCGTGTTTCATCGGATACCTCGTTCGCGTAGACGCTCGGCGGTCACGAGGCCCCGGGCCAGCATGGCATCGCGCATGGAGTTGGAGATCGCGCTGACGGGCAGGTAGCGATCGGAGTTGACCATCTCGGCGTAGAAGACAGGCAAGTCGGTGATCGGTCGGTTCTCGGATTTCGATGGCTTGCGAGATTTGCGCCGCCCCCGGGATTTTTCATCCGCTTGGCGCTGGGCGACGCGCTGCATGATGCGATCCAGGCCCTTGGGGCCATCTGGCGGCTCGGGGTGGTCTTGGCGGGACGCTTCCGCAGCCTCGAGGATATCCGTTTCGGTCAGCCCGAGGTCCGTTTGCCAGCGCCGAACATGCTCTCGGGGTGGCCAACCCTGCCACCAACCGGGTAGAGGCCCGTCAGGGTCAAAGCCCAGCGCTGCCAACAGCGATCCGAAAAATTCCTCATCGACGATTTCGCGCACTCGCGCGTCCTCCTCCTCCTTTACTGGTTTACTTACTGGTTCTCTTACAAGGTTACTGTCCGGATTTCGGACACGGGAATCGGCATTTTCCGGACACGGGTCGGGGTCAAAATCGGACACGGCTCCGTGTGTGGATTTCGGACACAGGTGCGGGTTATCCACAGAGTTATCCTCAGAAATGGCCGTTATTTCCGGATCCTTTGCTTCGCCTGTGTGGGTAGCTTGGGAGCCGTGTCCGGTTTCCGGACCCGGGTCCGCGCGATCTTGGGTAAAGCCCGGCTCGAAGGCCAAGATGTAGCGGGTTGGCATCTGTCGCTTGGTGCCTGGGTTCAGCCGCTGCACACGGCGGATCAGTCCGGCGCTCTCGAGGAGCGTGAGGTGGTCATTGAGTGTCGATCGGCTGATCTCGCAGTCATGGGCGAGCTGTTCCTGGGACGGGAAGCAGCCGAAGTCGGGATTGAACCGGTCACAGAGGTGCCAAAGCACAATCTTTGTAGTGGGCTTCAGCCCACGCTGCTGTATCGCCCAATTGGTGGCGGCGTGGCTCATGGTGCGACCCTCCCTGTTGGAGAAGCCACACGCGTCGTGAAGCCATGATCCGCCAGAGCGCCCAGCGCGTCATCTAGCGATCTTACTAGCGCCCAGCCAAAGCCCTGGGCCAACACCGCGTCGCGGAATGCCTCCTGTGCTGGGCTGAGCCGCCCTTTGAGGGATTTCAGTTCGAGGAAGAGCACGCGCCCAGCGCATAGAACCACTAAATCGGCAAAACCGGGATGGACGCCCATGCCAACCAGTATGGCCTGCCGCTTGGCTCCACGCGGGCCTGCCTCGGTCACCTCATTGGCACAGTGATGGATGATGGCGCCTTTGGGGAGGGCAAAGCGCAGCGCGGTCACGACTGCGCGCTGCAGATCAGCTTCTGGAGTTCCGCGTCGCTTCATGAGCGGCCCTCCCGATCTGGCGCGGGCAGCCGCCCAGGCGTTTTGGCATCGAGGACGACAAGCAGGATGCGCGCATCCTCGCGCTCCTCAGGGGTTTCACCATGCTGGACCAACACACTGCAGGCGAGGCGAACGAGATAGTCGGAATGGTGAACCATATCGGCGACGACCATGCGTGCCTCACGCCGGCGCTCTTCGATCCACTCCTGGCGGACGCGGTTCCGGGCGCTGGGCATACGGAAGGGAAGGGGGATGCTCATCGGCGTGACCCCGCGCGGCGTGGTGCGGGGGCTTCCTGCAGCATCAGCCATTCCTGCACGGCATCTCGGCGATAGTAGACCTTCCGACCAGCGCGCACACAGGGCGGGCCGAAACGGATCTTCTCCCAGCGGTGCAGGGTTTCAACGGTAACCCCAAGCTCAAGAGCGAGGTCGAGGCGGCTGATCCAACCGCTCATCAGGCGTTGGGGGCTACTGGATCGGGGGGCAGTTCCAATGTCTGGCATCTGGGTTCTCCTGAGTTTGGCCCGTCACGGACAGAGTTCAGGTGTTCAGAAGCGCAGAGCGGAAAGGGTGGCGGGAAGGCGGAGACCGGCGGTGATGCGCCAAATGGCTGCCGGTCATTGATAGCATTGAGCTTTTGCTGTTTTGGCGCCGGTCGAGTTTGCGGCGCAGGGCGTTGCAGAAGCCGAGCAAATTGGCTGGAGAAGAGTCGTGACGGCCCAAAATCGGCCAATTTACAAGATTTCGCCGTGTTTCAGCGGGTTTCTCGTGCGTTCAAAAGTATTCGCCCAACCGGCAAGGGGTCCGGACCCTTGCCGGTCATTGATTTTAAACGGAATTTACAAAATCTGGCCTTGGTCAGGGAGTGAGATGGCCTGCGGAGCGTGTTTTGGGGCGCGAAACATACTCTGCAGGCCGGTAGATTCGCCCAGGGCGATGAACGCTCCCCGGTAATTTCTCCCATGATTTCAATGACCGGCAGGGTTTTGGCGCATCACCGCCGGTCACCGCCTGTATGCCGCCAAAAGCCTCATGCTTCGCTTGATAAGCCTGCGCATCTACGCCTGTGTCATGCGCATGAAGGAGGTATGAATATGGTCAATCGATTGCGATTAAATGATAAAACCGTGCGCGAGCAGATCCCGGAAGAGGATCGAGCCTACCAAGTCTTCGATACCGAGATACGGGGGCTTTCCATCCGCGTGATGCCCTCGGGCGAGCGGTCCTTCGTGATGGATTACCGCTTTGCTGGACGGCAGCGCCGCATGGCAATCGGGCGCTGGCCTGAGTGGAGCGTCACGGCTGCCCGGGAGCGGGCCCGGGAACTGCGCCGCCTGATCGACGAGGGCACAGATCCGATGGAGGAACGCGACACGCTGCGCGAGGCGCCCCGCTTCAATGATTTGATCGAGCGGTATTTGATCGAGCACGCCTCTACCCTGACGCCCCTAAGCGCGGCTGATCACAAATCCTTCCTAACCAAACTGGTCGCCCCGCATTGGGGCAACAAGCTGGTCACGGAGATCACGCCGCATGATGTGACAAAGCTTTTGAACCTGATTGCAGAGGGCAGGGCCCGGCCCTCAAAAGCGAAGCCGAATAATCGTGCGCGCAAGCTGCAGGGGCGCAAGCCCACGCCTGTGCGCGCCAACCGTGTTGGCGAAGTACTGCGCAAGATGTTCAACTTGGCCATCCAATGGGGCTGGCGCACGGACAATCCGGCTGCTGGCTTTAAGAAACGTGTCGAGACAGCGCGCGAGCGGTTCCTGTCCCATGAAGAAATCGGCCGACTGGCGGAAGTGCTGGATGCAGCCGAGGATCAACGTGCGGCGGGCATCATCCGCATCTGTATGCTGACAGGCTCCCGCGTTGGAGAGGTGCGACAGGCGAAGTTCGAGCAATTCAATCTGGAACTGGGGATTTGGTCAAAGCCCGCTGCCACCACCAAGCAGCGCAAGATCCACCGGGTGCCGATTTCCGCTGACGTCGCGGCGATCGTGCGCCGGCGGGCGCTTGTTGTACCCAAGGGCAACCCGTGGCTGTTCCCGGGCGATGTGCCGGGCCAACCTGTCAAGGAAATCCGCCGGTTTTGGGTGAAGGTGCAGCGCGAGGCAGACCTGCCGGATGTGCGGATCCATGACCTGCGTCATACGTTCGCCTCGCTCTTGGTCAGCGGCGGCGCTTCGCTGGAAATGATCGGTAAGTTGCTTGGCCACAGCCAAATGCAGACAACGCTGCGTTATGCGCATTTGATGGACTCGCCGCTGCGCGCCGGGGTCGATGCCGTGGCCGGCATGTTCCGGCCACGCCCGAAGATTGTGCATGACGCGGATGCCGAGAAAGAGGCCAAGCGGGCCTAAAAGCTGGGGCCGCTTACTTCTCGCCGCGCATGGCGCGCCAGAAGGGGCGCAAGCGACGGCGAATTGTGCTTTCGTCGGGGATCTCCCCGTTCTCGGCCACATCGGCGAACCAGTCCTGAAGATAACCTATCAGTTCGGCCTGGGTCTCTGGAATGCCATGTTCGTGGACGCGCTTCAGCAGGGCCACATACATGCCTTCCCAGTCGTAGGGCGAGAGGGCGCCGGTGCCGCCGCCAATGCGGCGCAGCAGGTCATATTCGTCTTCGAACCGAAGCACGTCCTGACCGGTGATCAACAGGTCCGCGATGGACACCTCGACCCCATCCGCGGGCTCGGTGACGTAGCACCACTCCTCGGAATGCTCGGGCTTGATACGCTGCAGCTTGATGACCGTGGGGCCGGTTCCGCTGCGGCGGAAGAGGGGCAGCATGTCCATCGGCGAGATCGTGATCTTGCCAGAGACCTTCTCGTCGCCGCAGATCGCGAGAGAAACCCCTGTGACGATGTCCAGTTTGCCTTCGGTGGCCCAGCCGCCAATGTCGGCGATGGTGCAGCCCCATCGGGATGCGGTTTCGTGCAGGGTGAAGAATGCTCTTTGAGGTAGTGCCATGTGGGCTCCAGTTCTGATGTCGAGGTAAGACAGCGGGCGGCCTGGCAAGTTGCTGACGCCGCCCAAGTGGCAGCGAGGCAGAAACTCCGGGGTGCAGGCCGCATGAAGCTGCACCCCCGCACTCACGCTCATGCGGCGACTGCCAAATTCTCCAATCGATCGGCATCCTTAGGACGAATCGTCCTCTCTCGGGTTATAACCCAGGCACTACGTCAAGAACTGTCGGGGATACGCGCCATGTCGTTCCAAAAGGCACAAGACCTGTTGAAGCTCGCAGGCATGTCCGCCAGCCGGCACGGAGGGATCACTGTAAAGGAGGTCGCAGAGGCATTCAGCGTGAATGAACGGACCGCCCAGCGCATGATTGCTGCCCTGAAAGATGTCTTTCCAAGTATCTCCCATCAGACGGACAACGAGCGCCGCCGACGGTGGAAGCTGCGCGACACCAGCATGCTCGGCATGCAGGGGCTTTACCGCCGCGAACTCGTCGCACTCGAGGCCAGTATCACGCGGGCTGAGCGGGAGGGTGCGGATATGGAGGTGGAGGCGCTACGGTCGCTGCGAGACCGCTTGGTGGCAACATTGCCGTCAGCGCAGGCCCGAAGCATGGAGGTGGATGCTGAGGCGATCCTCGAGGCAAAAGGCTATGCCTGCCGCCCTGGCCCAAAGGTCAAAATCTCTCCGGCTGTGCTAAACATCGTCTCGGCTGCCCTGAGAGGGCCGTTCCGGCTCATCATCCGATACCAGGGTGCGCAGGATGCCAAACCGCGCAAGCGTTTGATCGAGCCCTATGGGATCCTGCTCGGCACGCGGCATTACTTGATTGCCCGTGATACCGCCAAAGATGCCAACCTGCGGCGCTTCCGCTTGGATCGCATCGAAAAGGCCGAGATCACCAATGACTGGTTCGAAAAGGACAGGGACTTCGATCTTGAGGCCTATGCCGCCCGATCGTTCGGGTCGTTTCACTCAGACGACGAGTTCAGCCGGGTCGTGTGGCGGTTCAGCCCAGCGGCCGCGGCTACGGCCCGGGAGTTTGAATTCCATCCCAAGCAAGACATGATCGACTTGGAGGATGGCGGGTTGCTGGTCAGCTTCGAGGCCAGCGGGCTGGTGGAGATGGCCTGGCATTTGGCCAAATGGGGGAGGGAGGTTGAGGTGCTTGAGCCTCGGGAGCTGCGTGAGACGGTAGCAGGATACCGGAATGCTTCCGTTCACGTATTGCCATGATGCAGGGTCTACCACGGTCCGCGAAGGAGCTTCTATACTCGATGATGAGGGCGGAAAGCGGTCTTTCGCTGCAATCGACTCGAATGTCGGCGGTGCGGACATTGCGGACCTGCTCGTTAGCAGCGAATGCACGTGCAGAAAGTCCAAATCGAAGTTCGCATCTGCAGCACCGAGAGTTCGGCAGCATCGCAGATTTCCCCATTCCGGTAATTCAGGAACAATGCGAAACATCAGCCACAAGCGCCATTGCCGCGCGAGCGGCTTCGTCCTTGAGCCTGATCCGGTCTCTGATCAAGGCAAGGGAGTGTTGCGCTGAGCGTGGCGGTCGTTCAGAAATCTGAAAATGCTGATCAATAGCATCACTGTTGGATCAGAAGATATGCGCAAGTGTCCACGTCAAACCCGACAATCCGATATCCCGCCTTAAAAGCTGTGGTCAACTCTTCGCGCACGCGCAGGCGTTCGGATATGGCTTTGTCCATGTCATGTGACAGCAAGCCTGCGAAATCAGCGGGGATTGTGATCTTCAGACTGCCTTCGGGCACATGAGGCTGCGCCACCGAAGGGTCAAGCCGCTGCACGACTTCAGGTGCGTTCAGATGCCATTCAGCAACGAGGCGGTCGGAGGGGACACCGGCATTGATGCCCTCCATCTCGCCATAATAATCTTCGTGGTAGATTCCCGCGGTCGCGCCAAGCCTTGCTATGTTGAGGCTTGCGTTGATGCGGCGCAGTGGATCATAGGTCCAGCGCACCACGTTTATGCCGCGCTGAAGGCACCAGTCGCGCTGATACCATTTCAGCTTTGCCCCCAACCCCATGCCTCGGCTGTCGGGATGCACGGCCAGCCTGTGCGAGTGTTGTGCGTCGGGTTGGCTTGTTGGGAAGCCAAACAGAAAACCCAGCATGCGCCCGTCTTTGAATGCGCCAGCAACAAGCCCCCCTTCATGCTGGATCGCCAGCATGATGTCTGAATTGTCGGACGGGTCATCCTCGCCCCAAACCTCTTTCTGAAAGCGCTCGGACCGTTTGAGTTCTGTGACCGAGTTCAGCTCGCGTATTGTGATGCCTGACTGTTCCACCTTCATGCGCCGATCTCCTCGACATGATCGGATACGGTTTTCAGAAACCCTTGGTCGAGCGTGACGCCGATGCCGGGGCCGTTCGTGGGCACGGGCATTTCGCCGTTCGTGGCTTCGAGCGGTTCATTGATGATGTCGCGCTTGAAGTAGCGGCTGGCGCTGGAGGTGTCGCCGGGTTTGGTGAAGTTCGCGAGCGTCGCCAGATGGATGTTGTGCGCCCGCCCGATGCCGCTTTCCAGCATCCCGCCGCACCAGACCGGCGCATCAAAGGCGGCACAGGTGTCATGGATGGCACGGGCCGAGGCAAACCCGCCCACGCGTCCGACCTTGATGTTGATGACCCGCGCCGCACCGAGTTCGAGCGCGATGCGGGCGTCCTTGGCGCTGCGGATGCTCTCGTCAAGGCAGATCGCGGTCTTCAGCGCCGCCTGCACCTTCGCGTGGTCGTGGATGTCGTCATAGGCCAGCGGCTGCTCGATATAGTCGAGGCGGAAGTCGTCGAGCGCCTGCAACACCGGCAAGTCGGCCATCCCGTAGTCGGTATTGGCGTCCACGGTCAGCTTGATGTCGGGGTGGCGCGCCCGCACCGCTTCGACGATCTTGACGTCATGGCCCTGCGCGATCTTGAGCTTGGTGCGCTTGTAGCCATTCGCGACCGCCTCATCGACGCGTTCCAGCGTCTTCTCGACCGGCGCGATGCCAAGGCTGACGCCCACATCGACGCTGTCGCCGACGCCGCCAAGCGCGGCCTTCAGCGGGATGTTCAGGCTTTTGGCCCAGAGATCCCAGAATGCCATCTCGACCACCGCCTTGGCCATTCGGTTGCCGCGCCACGGGGCGAGGATCGGCTGAAGCTCATAAGGCGAGGCAAAGCGTTTGCCGACGATCTGCGGCAGCAGCACGTCGCGCAGGAAGGGCATCGCGCCGGGGATGGTTTCCTCAAGATAGTCCGGGGCCGGGTCCATCACCGCTTCGCCGATGCCCTCCAGCCCTTCGCCCTTCAGCACCAAAAGCGGAAAGGTCTTGGCCGTCATCGTGCCAGTCGAGATCACGAAGGGCGTCAGAAGTGGCAGGCTGACGATGCGAAGCTCGGCGGATTCGATCAGGATGCCTTGGTGCATCGCCCCGGCGGGCGGCGTTTCGGGTTTTTCCAGCATTTCGACAACTTCCTAGATTTTGGTGGATCACATGACCTTGGCGATGAACCGCTCGAACACCTCGGTCCTGGGGTTGGTGAACATCTCTTCGGGCGGGCCCTGTTCGGCGATGCGGCCTTCGTGCAGGAAGACGACTTCGGAGGAGACCTCGCGGGCAAAACCCATCTCGTGTGTCACGACGATCATCGTCCGACCTTCGGCGGCAAGATCCTGCATCACCTTCAGAACCTCGCCCACCAGTTCCGGGTCAAGCGCCGATGTTGGCTCGTCAAACAGGATTGCGTCGGGCTCCATCGCCAGTGCCCGGGCGATGGCCACACGCTGCTGCTGGCCGCCGGAAAGCTGCGATGGATACATGCCCATGCGCTCTTCCAGCCCGACACGCTTCAAAAGCGCCTCGGCCTTGTCGCGGGCTTCTGCCTTCGGTTGACGTTTGACCTGGACAGGGCCCTCCATCACGTTTTCCAGCACGGTGCGGTGGGTCCAGAGGTTGAACTGCTGGAAGACCATGCCAAGCCGGGCGCGGATTTCCTCGATATGGCGCACGTTCTGGGGCTTGCCATTCCGCACCAGGATTTCGTTGCCATGGACGGTCACCTTGCCCGATGTCGGTGTTTCAAGGAAGTTGAGACAGCGCAGGAAGGTCGACTTGCCGGACCCCGACGAGCCCAGGATCGAGATCACGTCGTGTTTCCGCGCTTCAAGCGAGATGCCCTTCAGGACTTCGACACTGCCGAACGACTTGTGGATGCCTTCGGCCTTCAAGATGATTTCCGTCTGGCTCATGCCTGGGGTTCCTTTGCGGGCTGTGCAGCGACGCGCGGTTTGTGATGGGCTTCGATGTGCCGGCTAAGGCGGCGTTCGGCCTGCCGCCAGATCAGGACGAAGATCGCGGTAATGCAGAGATAGATCAGGGCAGCCCACAGGTAGGTCGAGAAATCGAAGGTGCGCGAAAAGATCTGGCGTGTTCGGCCCATGATGTCGAAAACGGTGACGACGCTTGCCAGCGCGCTGGCTTTCATCAACAGGATCACCTCGTTGCCGAGCGCAGGCCACGCGATACGATAGGCGTGCGGGAAGACAACGCGGCGGAGCGTCTTGAAACGAGTCATGCCGATGGCTTTGGCGGCCTCGATTTCACCTTGTGGCACACCCATGATGCCGCCGCGCAGGATCTCGGTCTGATAGGCGGTGGAGTTGAGCGCAAAAGCCAGCAGCGCACAGTTGAACGGGTCGCGGAAGAAGGTCCACAGCCCCCAGTCCTGCAAGATGGGTCGAAACTGGCCCGAGCCGTAGAATATCAGAAACAGCTGCGCGAGGATCGGCGTGCCGCGCATGAACGAGATGTAAAGCCTGAGTGGGGCCTGAGCCAGTGGCGCGGCATGGGTGCGGATCAGTGCGAAGCCTGGTGATACGAGCGCGGCAATAAGCGCGCCGAGGAAGGTCAGCTTGATCGTCATCAGCGTGCCGTCGAGCAACCGGGGCCAGTATTGGGCGATGATCTCGATCGGGTTCATCACACGGCCCTCCGGATGCCGCGATTGGCGCGACGTTCCATCCAATACAGCACCAGCTCGGACAAGACGCACATGACCCAGTAGATCAGGCAGGCCAGCAGATAGAACGTGAAAGGTTGCTTGGTGACGCCGACGGCGACCTTGGTCATGCGCATCAGGTCATCAAGCGCGATAACTGAAACAAGAGCAGTGTCCTTCAGCATGTTGATCCAGAGGTTGCCCAACCCCGGCAGCGCGAACCGCCAAAGCTGCGGCAACTGGATACGGCGGAAAATCTGGCCCTGGGTCATGCCGATGGCGCGCCCGGCCTCGGTCTGGCCCTTGTCGAGCGACTGGAACGCGCCGCGCAGCACTTCGCCCGCGAATGCGCCGAACACCATGCCAAGCGCAATGACACCGGCGGCGAAGGGGCTGAAATCCGTCGCCCCGCGTTCGGGGTTCCACCAGCGCAGCGCCATGTTCAAAAGCAACCCCACGCCGTTGTAGACAACGAAGAGCGTCAGGATCTCGGGCAGGCCGCGCATGATGGTGGTGTAGCCGAAACCCAGGAACCGCAGGGGGCCAAGGCGAGACATCGACGCGAACGCCGCCAGAAATCCAAGTAACAGGCCCACGGGAAGCGTGACGATCGCGAGTTGCACCGTGATCGCCAACCCCCGCAGGATTTCGTCCCCCCAGCCGGTATCGCCATATGAGAAGAGTTCAAACATCGGTCAGTCTTTCGGTCGGGGGAACGTATCGCGTCATTGCATCGTGTAGACGTCGATATCGAAATACTTGTCGTTGATGGCCTGGTAGGTGCCATCCGCGCGGATTTCCATCAGTGCAGCGTTCAGTTTTTCGCGCAGTTCGTCGTCTTCCTGACGCACCGCGATGCCGACGCCGTCGCCGACAAATGCCGGGTCGGTGATCGGGTCACCCGCAAGTTCACAACAAGCACCATCATCGGACTTGGTCGTCCAATCGAGCATCGGAAGCATGTCGCCCACCTGCATGTCGATCCGGCCACTGGCCATGTCGAGGTTCACCTCGTCCTGGGTCGGGTAAAGGCGAATGTCGGCGTCTGGATAGGTGGCTTCAATGAAATCGGCCTGAGTGGTGCCGGATTGGGCACCGATGACCTTGCCGCTCAGCGCCTCGTTGCTGAATTCGGTGATGTCCGACCCGACGGGCACAACGTGGGTCATGGCCGCGAGGTAATAGGGATCGGTGAAGTCCACCTGTTTCTGGCGCTCTTCGGTGATGAACATCGACGCGATGATGAAGTCGTATTTGTTCGCCAGAAGGCCGGGAATGATCCCGTCCCAGTCCTGCGCGACAACCTCGCATTCCACTTCCATACGCTTGCACAGCTCAAGCCCGATTTCCACGTCGAAACCGGCGATTTTTCCGTCCGCTTCGATATAGTTGAACGGGGGGTAGGCGCCCTCTGTCCCGAGCCGCAGCGACTGCGCCCACGCCGAAGTCGCCATCGAGGCGGCAATGGCGGTCGTCGCCAGCACCGCGGCCAGTTTGTTCTTGAGTTTCATCTAGTTTCCTCCTCTTGGTTCTTGATTGTAGTTATTTCGCCACTTGCGCGACAGGGTCGCCCACATGGCCGGTAAAGCGCCCATAAAGCTCGGCGAATCTGCTCAGTCGATCTTCGACGTCACTTCCAAGCTCCATGAACACGCTGTTGATCAGCAGATTGCAGAGGCTCGCCATCTGCGCCGTGGAATCCCAGAACTGGTTGAACTGGGTCGGCACAGCGAAAACTTCGTCCGCGACGTCATGGCCCCAATCGCAGAATGGATCGGTGACAAGGGTCACGGGAATACCGGTTGCCTGCGCTTCCTGGGCCAGAACCTTGGCGAGCCGGGAATACCGGCGCGCTTCGAAAATCAAGAGGCAAGAGTCCTTGCCAGAGGCCAGAACCTCGGCAAAATTACCGCCCGCCAGGTCGACCAGTGACACCCCGTCGCGCACATATTGCATCTGGTTCGCGAAGTACTGGGCAATACCTCGTTCTGTCTGAAAGCCTGCCACATGGATGTTATTCGCGCTGGCAAGCCGTTTGACCACCCGAGGCCATTCGGGCATGCGGGCGCATTCATAGACGCTCACCACTGCCGCGATTTCCAACTCCATCCCACGTGTCAGATGCGCGTCACCCGCCGCGGCGCTTTTCTGTAATTCCTTCAGCCGGTCGCTCATGAGCCAGGGATAGTCCGCGATATCACCCTTCAGGTGATCCTTGAGGTTCTTGAAGCTTGTATACCCGATGGAGCGGCAGAACCGCCCGACTGTCGCCTCGCTGACCCCGACCTTTTTCGCGATGCTTGCGGCTGTTTCGAATGGCAAATCCGCCAAGGCGCCGCTCATGTAGCTGGCAATCGCCTTATCCGCTTTCGTCCCCTCCTTCAGGGCATTGGACAGGCGGGTCTTTATTGGAAGTGACAAAGGCGGGCCTTTCGGAATCAAGTGGATAAGTAGCATAAGTAATGAAAGATATATTTCATATAGTCAACAATTTTATAGTTCTGTCATTTTGATTTTGTTATTCTGGCTTTCGCAAACAAGCAGATCATGTCGCCCATTTTAAAATCCGTGCCTGGCGCGAAACCACCGTTCTTGCGAGGCGCAAGGAACGGCCGGTCTGTTCCCTCCATTCCAAAGTCTCGACAATGCCCAATGACCGGTACAGGCGATCGTCAAATCGTGTTAACAGTGCAGCATTCGGTGCTTTGGGGTCGATCAGAACTACCGCTGCGGCGCGAACTCAGGCCCGGTCCGGTTGGCGAACGGCAAGCGCCGCCCGCCATCGTGGTTCAAATGTCGGTTTGCCCGGCGATGCTCAGCGCATCTTCATGTTCGACGGCAAGGTATCTGACAGGGCTGTCAAAACTAGTGTGTCCGAGCAGCAGTTGAACAGCTCTGAGATCTCCGGTCTTGCGGCAGATCTCCGCCGCCTTGGTCCGGCGTTGCGAATGTGTGCCGTATCCGCTGGGTTTCAGGCCGATAGCGGCCACCCAATCCCGTACAAGCCGGCCATTTTGGCGCATTGAGATATGTGGGCGGTCATGAAACCGGCTGGGAAACATGATACGGCAGCCGAGCATTTCAGGCGACATGATCCACGTGGCAATGGTATCCCGCGTGTTTTCAGAGAGTTCGAACTGAACGGGCCGCTGTGTTTCACTCCGAAACACGGAGACCCTTTTGCGAATGCAATAGTCCCTCACCAGGTCATTGACGGCCAGTTTCACCAGATCGCATTCGTGAATCTTACTATCAATCGCCACGTTGAACAGAGCAAGATCGCGCAGGTTGCGTGCCAGTTCGAGCCGCGCGCGGATCGCCCAGACCTGTTTTGGTAACAGAGGCCGTTTCTGGCCGATGATCCGCCCCTTGTTCCAGGCTCTTCGTTTCGTGGCGAGAGCGGGAAGTTGGACGCTTGGCATGGTTTGCTCTCCAATCTTTCCGCCACATCGGGTGGTTGTTCAATGCGGATACGTTGCAGAAGCGCCCTGCCATCGGGGCGGTCGGGCGCTGACCGGCGGCGCGCAAAGCGCGCCTTGACTCCGGGCATGGGTGCACATTTCTGAGGTCAGCTAAGTTGCGAGTCCTGTAGATTCACCCCTCCAGAATTTTCACACTATGCACGAATGACCGGAACCACCGCCGCGCTACGTCATGGAATTCTGTGCAATTGCAGAATACTCTCCGCTGCGAGCGCACGCAGCGAGAAATCGGCATGTCGGCTGTGGGCTCTCAACTGTCGTTCGCTGCAAGATGCCTGAGTGGCAGCTAAGGGCCGAAAACGATTATCTTCCCATCGGTCGAACGATCATCATGTCAACGCCATGTCAACGAACGTACGTCATTTTTTAAGTGTGAGACACGGTGGATGTTGGCCGATGTAAGCGAGTTTCAGGGCTGAAAATTTGTGAATTCAAAGGGTTGTCGCCTATGCTCTTGAAATTATTAAGTTATTGGAATCGCTCAATAATGGGCTCATAACCTGAAGGTCGTAGGTTCAAATCCTACTCCCGCAACCAAATTTACCAAATAAATCAAATGCTTATTTTCCTAGTAAAATACTGGGGAATTAAGCGTGTGCGTTTACGTCAACACCACGTCAACAAATCACGAGTCGCCTCATATCGCTTGGGTTACAGCCCTGAAAACCGCGCAGGGTGGCGATGAATGGCGAGCGGAATTCATTATTTTTCAATTCCGGCCACAACACAGCTTATACTTTCGGCCTGATCTGCAGGGGCATGGATCGTTCCGCCCCGGGCGGGGGGCGGCCTTGTCCGGCATGCCGGGAATATTAGCCGCAGATGCCCCAGCCAGTTCAGGGCGCGATTGGCGCAGGATCGTCGCGACACAGTTCGGGATCAGGTCCGGCGCTTCCAGATCGATTTCGTCGATCTCGTCATCCGTAATCTTGCTATTGCCCGTGTAGATGTCCTGAAGCGCCATCATGAAGATCATCGTGGCGCGAGTTTCGTCATCGGCCTGGTCGAGAAGGTTCTCCCAAGCCTCCGGACGCAACCGCATCGCACGAGTAAATCCGTCCACCCAAGGCTCCCATAGGGTCTCTTCACTGTTTGGATCCACCTCGTAGATTGGCTCGATCCAGAGCGATCGTGTCATCGTTTCCGCCACGGAATTGTAATGCGCCATCACGGCGCCGATCGTTTCTTCCGCCGCCTTTTGATCCGCGAATTTCGCCTCTCCAGTTTCGCCCCACACCTCCGGGAGCCATTCCGACGGTGAGATCCTCTCGGGGCAAGCCAGCACGCCGGTCACATAACCGTCGAGTTCGCTAAGCGTCATTGGCATATTATCGACTGGCAGCGCGAACAAGAGTTCGTTCAGCCGATCCAGCCGTTTTTCCTCTTTGGTCATGATCTGCCCTTTCTGTGTGCTGCCGTGATAATCAACGCGCGCATGAGGGTGAAGCCTTGGATAGACGCATCACCAGTCACTCCAGCCACTCATCCAGTTTCGACCAGCGCCGACGGCCTGAGACATTCTTTACCGCGATTGCCACGGCCTTCTTCTGACCAACCAGTACGACGAGCTTTTTGCCCCGGGTAACGCCGGTGTAGATCAAGTTGCGCTGCAGCATCGCGTAGTGCTGGGTCATCACGGGGATCACGACGGCGGGGTATTCCGACCCCTGACTCTTGTGAATCGTGGCGGCATAGGCTGGAACAAGCGTGTCGAGTTCGCCAAAGAGAAATGTCACAGCGCGACCGTCGAAGTTCACGGCCACCTCGCCGTCATCGAGGTCGACATCCTCAATCATGCCGATGTCCCCGTTGTAGACGTCCTTGTCGTAATCGTTCTCGATCTGCATGACCTTGTCGCCCGGGGCGAAGGTCCATCCAAAACGTTCAACCTTCTTCTCCCCAGCGGGGTTCAGAGCGGCCTGCAGCTCGATGTTGAGGGACCGCGCGCCTACGCCGCCGCGGTTCATCGGGCAGAGGACTTGGATGTCCTTGATTGGATCGAAGCCAAAACGCTGCGGGATGCGCTTGGCGACCAGCTCAACAATGCGTGACACGGCTTGCTCGGGATCCGCTGCCGGCACGAAATAAAAATCCGCCTCGCCATCCGGCTTACCGAGATCGGGCAAACGGCCCGCATTGATGGCATGCGCGGTCGTGATGATCTTGCTCTGTGCTGCCTGCCGGAACACCTCGGTCAGACATACCACGGGCACCGCGCCTGAGCCGATGATATCGGCCAGCACCTGGCCTGGTCCAACAGAGGGCAATTGGTCGATATCGCCGACGATTAGCAGTGCCGCTGTGCTGGGCACGGCCTTCAAGAGCGATTGCATCAGCAGAACGTCGACCATCGAGCTTTCGTCCACGACCAGCAAGTCGCAATCGAGCGGGTTCTCCTCGTTGCGTTTGAAGCCGAAGGCTTTCGGGTCGAACTCCAGCAATCGATGGATGGTCTTGGCCTCCATGCTAGTGGCTTCGGTCATGCGTTTGGCCGCGCGACCCGTCGGCGCGCAGAGGAGCAGCTTTACGGCTTTGGCCGCGAGGATGCGCAGGATCGAATTCACGATCGTCGTCTTGCCGACGCCGGGTCCGCCAGTGATCACCATGAGCTTCGAGCGCAGTGCCAGCCGGATCGCCTCGGCTTGACTGGCCGCAAGGGTAAGGCCCGTCTTCTGCTCGATCCAGGGTAGCGCCCTGTCTGCGTCGATCTCCGGCCAGGGCAGGGCGCCCGCGCGGATGCGCTTTACATGCTCGGAGATACCGCGTTCGGCGAGATAGAGACCGGTTAGGAAGATGCAGTCGGTGTCGCCCACGCGATCGGCCGTTACGGTCTCCTCGGCCAGTTCTTCTTCCAAGGCGCTGTCGATCAAAGGGGCAGGGACCTCGAGCAGCTTGCCCGCCAGCCCGATCAACTCGGCCCGCGGCAAGCCGCAATGGCCATCGCCCATCGCCTCGGTGAGCGCGAAGGAAATGCCCGCGCGGACGCGGATCATCGCGGTTTTCTCAATGCCGAGTTTCTCGGCGATCATGTCCGCTGTCCGAAACCCGATGCCGCGGATGTCCTTGGCCAGCCTGTAGGGGTTTTCGCTCATGACCTGCACTGCATCCGTGCCATAGGTCTTGAAGATCCGCACCGCGCGCGCCGTGCCCACCCCATGCTGGTGCAGGAAGACCATGATCTCGCGGATCACCTTCTGATCCGCCCACCCGGCCGTGATCTTGGCTGCGCGCATGGGACCGATACCGGTGACTTCGCGCAGCCGTTCAGGCGCGGCTTCGATGATGTCGAAGACATCCTTGCCGAAGGCCTTGACCAGCCGCTTGGCATAGACCGGCCCAATCCCGCGGATCATGCCGGAGCCTAGGTATTTCTCGATGCCGTCAGTCGTGGACGGCGCATGGGTTTTCAGGAAGTGTGCCTTGAACTGCAGGCCATGGTTGCGGTCGTTTAACCAGACCCCAGACGCCGTTATCCATTCGCCCGCCGAAATCATCGCGGCATGGCCCACAGTGGTCACCAGATCCCGGTGCCCTCTCGCTTTCACCCTCAGCACGCAGAAGCCGTTCTCAGAATTGTGGAAGGTCACCCGTTCCACAAGACCAGCGAGGACTTCCGTTGTGCTCTCGGCGGGTGGCTTCATGACAGGCGCTGCCCCCGCCGCCAGTCCCATGGCATCACGAATTGTCCAACCCAGATATTGCGCCCAGCGCGGCGGGCTTGATCTTCCGCTCCGATGTAATCCCGCGAGTACCGCCTGTAGGCGACGGCCCAACCTTCGCTGACCAACCAGCGGTTCAGGTCCTGATTGTCTTGTTCGCAGACAGCGATCGCACGATCGTAACGGTCAACATCGCGCACCGCGCAGTTCACCGTACGGCGGCCGATCCGGTCGGCCAGGGCGAAGGCCGCTTGCTGCCCACAACGCCACTCGTCACCGGAATTACGCCGGCAAAGCTGTCTGCTCTCCGGGGCGTCAATGCCGTGTAGCCGGATCCTGACGCCGCGGGTTTCAAGGGAGTCAGCGTCGATCACGCTGGCCACACCGACAAGCTCATTCGCCGTGACGGGCGCCGCAGAAAGCATCAGTGCGAGGACTGCAACAATTTGTAGCATAGGCATTAGACCCTCAACAGGTCCAACAAGGGATCGAAGGCGTAGAGCGCAGCCCTGCGCCCAGCTGCAGGCTGCAACGTTCTGAGGAGCCCTGCCTCGACAAGTCGCCTGGATAGCAACCGCGCAGAGGTCGCCGGTATGCCCGATCTTTCGACAAACCGATCATTGCGAAACACCGGGCTCGCAAACACGAAGTCCAGCGCCTGATCGTGAAACTGCGAATTCAGCACCTCACGGAAACGCTCGCGCATGTCCGTGTGCAGCCTGAAGATCGCATCAGCTGTCTGGATGTTCACCGTGGCCTGTTCATGCATGGCCTGAAGAAAGAAGATCACCCAGCCGGTCCAGTCGTCCTCTGCGGATACCGCCCGCATACGCTCGACATATTCGTCCTTGTGGGTCTCGAAGTAGCCAGACACAAAGAAGTTGGGCTGGCTGAGCACACCTAGTCGCCAGAGCATCAGCGTGATCAGCATGCGGCCGATCCGGCCATTGCCATCTTCGAACGGGTGAAGCGCTTCGAATTCAACATGTGCGAGAGCCGTGCGGATGAGCGGACGCGTCGCACTGGTGTTTATGAATTGGACCAAAGCCGTCATCGCAGGTTCAAGCTGCTCTGGGGCAATGGGGACGTAGTAAATCTTTCCGTGGCGCTCATCCCCGATGTAGTTCTGCTCGATTTTATAGCTCCCAGGGCGCTTTGTAGCGCCACGCCCGGCGGAGAGCAGTTGCTGATGCGCAGACCGGATAAGATGTTCCCCAAGCGGCATACCTTCAGCAAGGGCATCTTGCGCGCTTCGGAGGGCGCGCGAATAGAGGTAAGTCTCAATGTCGTCGTGGCGGGCGTCGCGGTATAGATCCGTGCTCCCGGAATCTTCCTCTGCTTCCAGGCGATAGAGGTCCTCAATCGTCGAGATCGTGCCCTCCATCCGCGACGAGGTCACAGCGTCCTGGCGGCGCAATGGAGCGAGGAACAGCTCGCCGTTCACCATGCCCGATATCTTGGCGTCATAGCGTGCCAGCGAAGCCGCAGCCTCTTCCAGTGGGCCAAGTAGCCGTTCATAATCCAGCGACTTGGGCGGAAAAGTACCCTCATGGTAGCGCACTGCATCTGCAAGATCGTAAGTTTTGGTGACCATTTTCCAGCTCAAACTGTCGTCAACGCGGTTTGATGGCACCCTAGTCACATCAAGCCCTGTTGGCAACGGAATGTGGGTAGGTATTGCCATCAACGGCTTTTGGTGCTTGTCGTCTGTCATCAAAGCGTCTTGGCGACAAGAAAACAGGTCAATGAGTTGCCAACCAGTCTTCTGATCTGCTTGGGCCTATTGCGACATTGGAAGGTAATGGCCGTGTCGGCCCGGCGGTGCCTGAAGATGGATTTGCCTCACATGAAGGTGTAGAGAAGCATTATGGATTTTGTCTTCTACGATCTTGAAACCACGGGGATCTCGCCCGAGTTCGACCAGCCGCTGCAGTTCGCCGCGATCTGGACGGATGAGAATTTCGTGGAGAAGGATCGGGTCAACATCCGCTGCCGGTTGGCGCCCCATATTTTGCCTTCACCACAGGCGCTGGTTGTGACCCGTGTCACCCCTGATCAATTGATAGACCCAAGCCTGCCGTCGCTGTTTGAGTTTTCGCAGCAGGTGGCAGAGTTCACCGAGCGATGGGCGCCCGCGATTTGGGTCGGCTACAATACGATGAAGTTCGACGAGGAGGTGCTGCGGCAGACCTTCTACCAGAACTTGTCGCCGAACATTTATGCCACGCAGTTCAATGGTAACACGCGCTTTGACATCCTGCCTGCCGTCTATGCTGCTTATGTCCGACACCCTGGTCTACTTGTCTGGCCCACCGATGATACCGGCCGGCGGAGCTTCAAGCTTGATCGGCTGGCGCCTGCAAATGGCTTCAATGCCCACAACGCGCATGATGCCCTGGGGGATGTCGAGGCGACCATCCACATCGCACGTCTAATCGCAACGCGCAGCCCAGCGCTTTGGTCCGAGTTGATAGACAACGCCCACAAGGCACGCATGCAGGCAAAGCTTGAAAGCTTTCGGCCCTATGAGCTCGTCACGCGCTTTGGCGGCGGTGAGCCGCGATCCTACGTGGGTTGTTTCTGTGGATACTCTCACGGTAACAGCGCGCAGGCCGCGTTTTTCGATCTGGATGCTGCTGACCCATCCGAGTTCCTCGGGGCCTCGGATGAGGCGATCTTTGCAGCAGTGGATGCCACGCCGAAGATCATTAGGGGCGTGTCCACAAATAAGGCCCCCGCGCTCCTCGAACACACAGCGCCCAGCGCGGAGCATCTGCGCCGGACAACGATCATTGCCAACGCGCCTGAGTTTCGTCAGCGCGTAGGCGCGGCAATGGCCACTCGCTTCGTCGAAGATCCTGACGCCCCGCCCAAGCCGGTTGAGCGTCAGATTTACGGGGAGTTCTATTCCAATGCTGACAAACAACTCTTGCAGGAGTTTCAGCATGCGACCTGGCCGCGGCGCCAGGAAGTCGTGGCGAGCCTTTCAGATCCTCGGCTGCGTCAACTCGGTCGGCGGTTAGTGGCGTTTTACAGTCCGGAGCTGTTGACCGAGGAAGAGACGGCGCTTTTCAAAGCCTATCTGCGTGATAAGTGGTCTGCGCCCGATGTCCCTGAAACCGAATGGATGACCTTCGAAAAAGCGGAGGCCGCTTTGGGTGAATTACGTTCTGCTGGTGCTGCTGAGCCTCGTGAGCTTGAAGCTATTGGCTCATTTTTGAAGCCGATACGCAGCGCAATACACTGATCCTTCAATTGCCTTTCGTAACCAGGCTAGCACTTGATTTACTTACGGTCCTCAGATGCAATTTGGTCTATTCTGACGGGTATGGGCGTTAGCTGTGGAATGCGGCAAGCAAGATATCGCGCCACGTGCTCTGCGGTGGAAAAGGGTAAGCTATCTCCACTCTCATATATATAGCGACTTCTCCGAAAGATACCTTCGAGAAGTGCGAGTTCCTCATTTAGCCTTGGCATCCCGGAGAGGAGCTCTTTTTGATGTTCCGGCAAGGCATTTGTAAATGAATTCCCCAATTGATGACCCGCGCCATGTCCAGAGGTTGGCCGAAGCAGTGCCACTCCATCGCCGAAGTCGGTCGCCGTATCCTTCAATTGGAGTGCTTTTAGGTATAGTTCAATTGCGTGACAGGTCCATCCTGACCGCCATCGCAGGCGGGCACAAACAGACCGATATCAACATGCTGCTGCCCTGGAATTACGTTCGTCACGTGTGAACGGCGCACCGCTTACCCCATTTCCGGGCAGTCGTCCGACCTCTTGATATCGGACCACGAGATTTGACATCGACATACCTCCGTCAATCCTCAATTACTTCGTCGGCTCCACCAAGAATTCGTTCGGCCAACCACTCATGAGCATGCCCGGGAAATCCCGACTTGAACCTTCGTATGAGTTTCGAATACGGAAAGCCGATTGCTGATGCTTTACAAATGTCTTGTTGCGGCGCCAATGATCGAATCACGAGCCCTCCACCCTTGGGTGCGAGCTCCAAGCCATCTTTGGACAAACGATGGTTCAGATCCTTCCAGTCATGCGAAGCGGAAACCGCGCTCGCCACGATACGGCGCACGTTCTCAATACTCCAATGGGTGCGGGCTGTGCTGCTATCTTGAGACACGGGGGGGGCAACGCTAGAATTCTTCTCCTCGGCTTCGAGCAATCGTCTGAGAGCTTCGCGCACGATGGCACCTTCTGTGAGATCCTGCCGTGCCGCAGTCTCGCCAAGGGCATCTGCCATGGTTTGAGTGACCATGACCTTGATTTCCACATCGGGTTTCAGCATGGCCATGCCTTCCAGTTCTACGCCCACTACCGGATACTATAGCAAAGGATGAGTCTTCTCAGCAACTTAACGAACGAAGCATGAGCAGATTCCACCACAGGAGAATAGACGAGCATTTTTCGCTGGCCTCTGATGTTGCGCAGCGACAGTCGTTAGCCTACCATCTATCCGCAGTATTTAGACACGCCGCGCAACAAAAACTGCTCACAGGAGTCAACTAATGGCTGGAAGTGTGAATAGAGTACTCATCGTTGGCAATCTCGGGACTGACCCTGAGATCAGGGATCTTCCCAGCGGACAGAAAGTGGCGAACCTAAGCGTCGCCACCAGTGACACGTGGAATGACCGAGATACAGGCGAACGCAAAGAACGTACAGAGTGGCACAGGGTATCCGTGTTCAACCAAAATTCAGTGCGATACGCGGAACAGTATCTTCGTAAAGGCGACAAAGTTTATGTTCAGGGACGTGTCGAAACCCGGCGATGGCAGGATCAATCTGGCGCTGACCGCTACACTACAGAAGTTGTTGTGCCGCCTTTTGGCGGTGAATTAATCGGTCTTTCAAGTGGATCGGACAGCCTCAAAAATGACACCCAACTCAATGCGGGTCAACTGCCACCTTATGACGACATTAACGGCGACATTCCATTTTAACGTGCTCTTTCAGACTTACCAATGCAGTCTGGAAAAATCTAAGAGTGTTTGTTTGGTCGCCAGTAAAATCCTTCAGATTACGCAGACGTCACCGTCTTCAGCACGGCCTACACCACCATCCCACTTATTTCATGAAGATAGGTTTCAGATATCCTTTTTTGGCTGAAAGGACCTCAGCGTGTCCGGTGTACCATCAAGGCCAAAATACTCCCAGTCTTCAGTTTCATCCAAGCCATCATAAATACCCCGCTTCATGATTTGGCCCGAAGGGTAGAAGTACTGCCACAAACCGATACTTTTAAAGTTGCGATTATAGCCGATGCTATAGATGACACCGTTTGCGTAAAAATCGACCCAAACACCATTTGAAATACCGCCTTCTCTTGGGTGCGAATATTCTAGGGTCAGGACTCATAACCAGAATATCATGGTTGCAGCGTGAGCGATGGCCGACAGGAATACCTTTGGACATCGATCATAACGGGTTGCTACCCGCCTCCAGTCTTTCAAACGGCCAAACATGATCTCAATCCGGTTTCGTCGTTTGTATCGACGCTTGTCGTATTTGACGGGCTTTTCGCGGGACTTTCGCCCCGGAATGCAAGGCGTTATGCCCATATTTACAAGGCTCTCGCGGAACCAATCCGCGTCATAGCCGCGATCTCCCAGCAACCAATCGGACGCTGGAAGACTGCTCACAAGAGCACGTGCACCAGTATAATCGCTGACCTGTCCAGCCGTCAGGAAGAACCGAATGGGCCGCCCAATCGCGTCAGTCACGGCGTGCAGTTTGGTGTTCATGCCACCTTTTGTGCGCCCTATCAGGCGTCCACGCCCCCTTTTTTAACCCACAAGCTGGATGCTGTGCGATGCGCTTTGAGATACGTTGCGTCGATTGAGATCGTCTTGTTATCGGGGTCTTCGGCCGCCAGCCCCACCATGATCCGAGCAAATACGCCCATGTCACTCCAGCGCTTCCAACGGTTGTAGAGCGTCTTATGCGGGCCGTAGTCTTTGGGAGCATCGCACCAGCGCAACCCATTGCGATTTATGAAGATAATTCCGCTCAGAACACGACGATCATCAACACGTGGCACACCATGGCTTTTAGGAAAGTACGGTCGAAGCCGAACCATTTGCTCTTCACTCAGCCAAAACAGATTACTCATGAAACCCCCTACAGTTTGCAGGCTTGAATCATGCAGCTCTCACAGCAGCAAGGAGATTAATGGGTCCTGAGCCTACAAAGAAATTACAAACCGGGCTCCACCCAGTTCAGATGTAGAAACACTAATT